>JAHZFC010000128.1 GCA_019421525.1 Clostridiales bacterium | reverse complement strand
GTTTGCGGGCTGAGAAGTGTTTTCGTCCACGCACATGTCGCGGCCGAAAACAGATCTCAATTTCTTCGCGCTTGCGAGCGCGAATTCTGCGAGGTTTTTTCGACAAGCTAAAGTGGGAACGGCGGCGCCGTTCCCACTTTTTATTATATACGGTATATCGGGTCAGGCCGTCTCCTCTGCCGCCCCGCCCTCCTCCGGCAGGTGGAGGGTGAAGGTGCTGCCCAGGTCAGGGATGCTCTCCATACTCATGGATCCGCCATGGGCCTGGGCGATCTTCTGCACCATGGACAGACCCAGCCCGGCGCCCCCCTTCTCGCTGCGGGAGGGGTCCACCTGGTAGAATCGCTGCCACACCTTGTCCTGCTGCTCTTTGGGGATGCCGATCCCGTCGTCCCGGACGGTGAGCTGGATCTCCCCGCCGTCCCGGCGCAGGACTACCCACACATGTCCCTCCGGCTTTCCGTATTTGAAGCCGTTGTCGATGAGGTTCTGGAGCAGCCGGGTGATGAGCCCCGTGTCCACCCGGGCAGTGATCCCCTGCTGGGCCTGACACAGCAGCCGGTCCGGCGGATAGGTCTGCTCCCGGCACACCGTCTCCACCAGTCCCGTCAGGTCCACCTGCTCCTGCCGGGCGATGCCGCTGCCCTGGTCCAGCCGGGTGATGCTCAGCAGCTGTCCGATGAGGGCGGACATCTTGTCAGCCTGCCGGTGGATCATGGCGATGGTCTCCCGCTGCTCTTCCAGCGTCTCGCCGTATTTTTCCGCGTATTCGCAGGCGCTCTTGATCACCGATACCGGGGTGCGCAGCTCATGGGAGGCGTCGGCGGTGAACTGCTGCTCCGCCTCGAAGGAGCGCTCCAGCTGGGCGAACATCCGGTTGAAGGTACGGGCCAGCTTGGTGAACTCATTGTTCCCGGGCGGGATGTCCACCCGGCGGGACAGGTCGGACGCCTCGTCGATGGCCGCCGCGGTGGAGGTGATCTGGTCCAGGGGGCGGAAAGCCCTCCGGGCGATGAGATACCCCCCCAGAGCGGCCAGCAGGATGAACAGAGGCAGGGCCACCAGGGCGATGTTCATCAGGTTCTGGACCACCTGGGGATTTTCCGGTGCCTCCAGGACGCCCCGGACCCACACACCGCTCTCCCAGCTCAAAGGCAGCCAAAAGTCCAGCACATAGTACCGCACGCCCCCCACGTCCACCGGCCGAGTCAGTCCGTTTTGAAAGGACTCGTTCGCGGTGAAGCCCACCGGCACCTGGCCGGCCAGCAGGGACTCATTCTGGCTGTACACCAGGGTATACACTCCGTTGCGATAAAATTGGAAGGACTCCCCCAGCTGCAGGGCGCCGTCCGCCATGTCCACCTGCTGGAGGTTGTCCCGCACTGTCTGCTCCAGCTGGTCCATGGCGGTCTGGGTGGACACCGATCCGCTGATGAACACCAAAAAGCCAAGCAGCAGCCCTGCCATGACGATCATCAACAGCAGATACCATATGGTGATCTTGACCTTGACGCTGAGGTGTCTCACCCTTCTCCCCCTCCGTCCTCCGGCTCCCGGACCGTCCAGCCCACGCCCTTCACTGTGTGGATGAGCTTCTGTTCTCGGCCCCCATCGAGCTTCTTGCGCAGGCGGCTCATGTACCCGTCCACGTTGTTGGAGCTGCCCGAGTACTCATAGTTCCAGATACGGTCCTCGATCTGCTCCCGGGAGAGCACCTTCCCCTTGTTGCGCAGCAGGTACTCCAGGATGGAATACTCCTTGGGAAGCAGCTGGACCTCCTCCCCTCCCCGGGTGACCCGGCGCTGCTCCACGTCCAGGATCAGATCCCCGGCGGTGAAGCGGTTGGTCCGCTGTCCTGCGTGCTTGCGGGTCATGGCCCGGATGCGGGCCAGCAGCTCGTCGAAGTCGAAGGGCTTGATGAGGTAGTCGTCCGCCCCCAGGTCCAGCCCCTTCACCCGGTCGGACACACTGTCCCGGGCGGTGAGGAAGAGCACCGGAGTGTCCGCCCCTTGCTCCCGCAGCTCCCGGACCAGGGTGTAGCCGTCCTTTTTGGGCATCATCACGTCCAGGAGGATGGTGTCGTACTCCGCCCCCAGCAGGTGGAGCTGGGCCTCCTCCCCGTCGTAACAGCCGTCCACCGTATACCCGGCCTTTTTCAACACCTTTTGGATGAGCAGGTTCAGGTCCCGCTCGTCCTCCACCACCAAGATCCGCATGGGGATACACGCTCCTCTCTCTCCGCAGCGTCCCACACTGCCCAGGATACCGCAGGGAATTATGATATCCCGCCCAGCCAGTCCCCGCGGGCCGGTCTAAGGCGTCGTTTTTCTGGATACATTGTACCCGACCTTGGCCCATTTGGCAAGACTGGCGGCAAAAAGCCGCCGGAACAGGTCCCCCTGTCCCGGCGGCATATCTTTTCGCGGCGGCGCCGGCCAAGGCCCCATCGTGGCTTACAGCAGCACTACTCCGGCATCCTGGCAGGCGCGCATCGTCTCCTCGTCCCACACGGACGCCTGGACCTCCCCGATGTGTGCCTTGCCCAGCAGGAACATGGACACCCGGCTCTGGCCGATGCCGCCGCCGATGGTCAGGGGCAGCTTGCCCTCCAGCAGCATCTTGTGGAAGGGCAGCGAGCGCCGGTCATCGCACCCGGCGATGGTCAGCTGACGGTCCAGGGACTCAGGGCTGACCCGGATGCCCATGGAGGACAGCTCTAACGCGTGGCCCAGCACGCTGTTCCACACCAGCAGGTCTCCGTTCAGCTCCCAGTCGTCATAGTCCGGGGCACGGCCGTCATGGGGCTTTCCCGACTTGAGGGCGCCGCCGATGCCCATGATAAATGAGGTGGGGTGGTCCTTTACCCAGGCGTCCTCCCGCTCCTTGGGCGTGAGGTCGGGCCAGCGGTCCTCCAGCTCCTGGGTGGTGACGAAGGCCACCTCCCGCTCGACCACAGGCAGGGTGGTCAGCTGGGGGAACACCGCCCGCATGGTGGCCTGGGTATCCGCCAGGGCGCCCACGATGGTGGACACCGTCTGCTTTAAGTACCCCACGTTCCGGTCCCGGGGGGCCAGCACCTTCTCCCAGTCCCACTGGTCCACATACACCGAGTGGATGTTGTCCAGCTCCTCGTCCCGGCGGATGGCGTTCATGTCGGTGTACAGCCCCTCCCCCACGGAGAACTGGTAGCGGTACAGGGCCAGGCGCTTCCACTTGGCCAGGGAGTGGACCACCTGGGCGTCCCGCCCGGTGTGGGGGATGTCGAAGGACACCGGGCGCTCCACCCCGTTGAGGTCGTCGTTCAAACCGGTGGACGCCTCCACGAACAGGGGGGCGGACACCCGGCGCAGGTGGAGGGCTCCGCCCAGATTGTCCTCAAACAGGCGCTTTAAGAGGCCGATGGCCTTCTGGGTGTCGTACAGATTCAGACAGGGGGCATACCCCTGGGGGATGACAGTGTGCAGCATGGTGATGCTCCTTTACCTTACTAAATTTTTTTCATTATACGATACCCCGGGAAAAAATGCAAATTGAATTGTCTTTGTTCCCATATAATGCTATAATATGGACAAAGATCCTGGTAAGATGGGAGAGATTTTGGTGGACAAGGCCCTGTTCCTCCAGCTCAACGGCATCTACACCCCGCTGTCCCGCCGGGCTTCCCGCCTTTGCCAGGACCTGGCGGACGCTGGATACGCCGCCCGGTGGGGCTGGTACGCCCTCCACGCCGCCCTGATCGACGGCGGATACCAGACAGAGCAATTCCCCATCCCGGTGGTTGTGGTGGACGGGCTGTGTGACGTGGGCTTTGACCTCGACCGCATCTTCTTGGAATTTCAGCTCTCCAGGGCCGCCGCCCTGGCCTTTGACTACCGCCAGCTGCCGGACCATTTTGAGGTCTACGGCACGGAGGACTATCTCCACGATCTCTACCATCCGGGCATGGATCTGGATGGCATCCCCCGGCGCATTGAGCACAGCTCCGAGCGGGCGGTGGGCGTACAGCTCACCTTTTCCTCTGACACGCCAGACAAAGCCCTGCTGGCAGCGGTGGACCGCTGCTGCCAGCAGGGCATGACATCACGATAAAAGGAGACGATCCCCATGGTTCCCAATTTTGAAGAAAAGCTCAACGAATACGCCCACCTGCTGGTGGAGGTGGGCATGAACATCCAGCCCGGCCAGACCCCCCGCATCGCCGCCCCGGTGGAGTGCGCCCCCCTGGCAAGGCTGTGCGTGGCCGCCGCCCTGGACTGCGGCGCCCGGGATGTGCTGATGGACTGGACGGACGACTTCGTCACCCGCCAGCGCTACCTGAAGGCGGACGAGGCGGTGTTTTCCGAATTTCCCGCCTATCAGAAGGCCAAGTTCGACTGGATGGTAGAGCAGGGCTGCACCGCCCTGTCCATCGTCGGCTCCGACCCGGAGGCCCTCAAGGGTGTGGACCCCGCCCGCATCCAGACCTGGCAGCGGGTCAGCGCCCAGCCCATCAAGCCCTATTATGACGCCATGACCGCCAGCCGCTTCCAGTGGACCATCGGCGCCCACCCCACCCGGGCCTGGGCGGAGAAGGTGTTCCCGGACAAAAAGGGGGATGAGGCCATCGACGCGCTGTGGGAGGCCATCTTCTCCGTGTGCCGCATCACCGGGGACGGCAAGGCCGTGGAGCGGTGGAAGGCCCATGTGGAGGCCACCGCCCGCCGGGCCAAGATCCTCAACGACTACAACTTCCAGTCCCTGCACTATACCAACTCCCTGGGCACCGACCTGACCATCACCCTGCCTGAGCGCCATGTGTGGATGGGCGGCAGCGAAAAGACCCCCGCCGGGGTGGAGTTCGTGGCCAATATGCCCACGGAGGAGATCTTCACCGCCCCCCGCTGGGACGGGGTGGACGGCCGGGTGTACGCCGCCCTGCCTCTGGCCCTGGACGGCAACCTGGTGCGGGACTTCTGCCTGGACTTCCAGGGCGGCAAGATCATAAACGTCCACGCGGAGGAAGGGGAGGACGTTCTGAGGAACTCCATCAGCCTGGACGAGGGCTCCTCCTACCTGGGCGAGGTGGCCCTGGTGCCCTATGACTCCCCCATCCGCAATACCGGCATTTTGTTCTACAACACCCTGTTTGACGAAAATGCCTCCTGCCACCTGGCCTTCGGCTCCGCCTACCCAACCTGTGTCCAGGGGGGCGAGGATATGGATGAGGCCGCCCAGAAGGCCGCCGGCCTCAACCAGTCCGCCAACCATGTGGACTTCATGGTGGGCACCGCCGACCTGTCCATCGTGGGCACCACCCACGACGGACGGGAGGTCCCCGTCTTTGTGGACGGCAATTTCGCCTTTTAAGAAGAAGCGCGGAGCCGTCGCGAACAGCCCGGATGGACCGGAGCGAGGAACGCAAGCCAAGGAGGGCCGCAGGCCCGGATGCTTGTGTTCCGAGGCGGAGGGAAGCCGGGCGTCGTGAGCAGGCACAGCGTGACAGGGAGAAGTACAGGGCTGACGCCCTTGGGACGTATTTACCAAAAACCATTTCTTTTGACAGCGCCAAAAGAAACGGTTTTTGAAATCCAAAGAAAAGCGCTGACTGGCCCTTCGGTGTGTCCTTCTATGGACCGGCGCATTGAAGTCAGGACACTCTCTACCCCCTGCGTCGCTGCCGCTAGTGCGTTCCAGAGTGGCACTGCCACGGCCCACGGTAGAGCGCCTAGTGCTGGCGCCTGCTGGCAACCAGGCATGTCCCGTGGGCCCGGCAAATTACCACAACTGCCAGAAGAGCGGCAGCGAAAAATAGTGGCTTCGAGCGTCGGCTTACCTCAACGCCGGAAACAGGACGCTGCACCACCCTATCCTGCGCCCCCGTAAAAACGGGGGTCCTTAGGGAGCTGATCATAAGGGCGCGGCCTTCGCCCGCCTGATCAGCGCCCCTAAGTGTGCTTTTGCCTACTTTTCGCACGAGCGAAAAGTAGGTCGCCGCAAGGCGAAACC
>JAHZFC010000127.1 GCA_019421525.1 Clostridiales bacterium | reverse complement strand
CGCACCGGTCAGAGTTCCGCGTACCGGTCCGGCGCGCCAAACATCGTGAGGTGATCTCATGGAAAAAATATGCGAGATCGTCGTGATCGGCGGCGGAGGAAGCGGTCTTGTCGCCGCTGCCCGCGCCGCAGAGGTCTCCGGGAAAAAAGTCATCGTATTGGAAAAGGCCAAATTCACCGGCGGCGGGATGCTGTTCGCGTCCACCATGCGCACCTTCCGCAGCCAGTGGCAGAAGGAGCGGAACATCCCGGACCAGTCTGTGCCATTCATCCGCAGCATGATGGACCTGACCCTGTGGCGGCTGGACCCCGCCCTGGTCCGCTCCGCCGTTTTAGGTACCGGCCAATTTTTTGATTGGTACAGCCAATACGAGAAACCGGAGGTGATGGCCCAGTACCATGCAGCGCCCTATGTCTTTGACATCCCGGTAAACGGGCAGCCAGGCCCTCAGATCGACGGGTTCCACAACGGCTCCGGCCGGGTCATCATGGAGACCATGGTCCGGGTATGCAGTGATCTGGGCGTGGAGATCCTGACCGGATCGCCCGCAGTGGATGTGGAACTGAGCGGCGGAAGGAACTCTGCTGTAATCGCCCAGACCCAGGATGGGCATGTAAAGATCCATTGCAAAAGCTGTATCCTTGCCTGTGGGTCCTGGATCTGCAACAAGGAGATCACCGACCGGGTGATGCCTGAGTTCAACCAGTGCGACGTGCTCCCCAGCGCCCACCAAAATCCCGCATACACCGGGGACGGCATCCTCATGGCACAAAAAGCGGGGGCGCTGATCGACTGGGACAGCTTTTGCCTGCGGATCATGGGGCCCATCTGCGGCATGGGTGACCACTCTAGATTTGATGCCCTCACCAGGTCCGACTGTGTGGTGCTGGTGGACCTGAACGGGGAGCGCTTTGTGGCCGAACCCATGGCCCCCCGGATCGACCCCTTTGATACCGGACACATCCTGATCAAGCGCCCCAAGGGCAAGACTTTCTTTCTCTATTCTGCCAATACCATGCGCCATATCATCCAGGAGTCCCGGGCCGGAGGGACGGCCTCGGGCCCCTTCGCCATGGAGCCCCTCCCGGAGCTTACTGAGATCGACCGCTGGTTTCAGGAAGCGCTTGCCGCGGGCAAGGCCGAACTGGGCATGGCGGACACCATCGAAGGACTGGCCCTTCAGATCGGTCTGGACCCGGCCAAGCTCAGGCATACCATCGACGCCTATAACACCGATTGCAGGAACGGCGAGGACACCCACTGCTTCAAAGAAAAGGGGCTGATCCCGCTGGCGGAGGGGCCGTACTACGCCCTCAGCGGCAAACTGGCCACCGACGGAGCCTTCGGCGGTGTGCTGGTCAACGAAAAGATGCAGGCCTACAGCAGCGACGGCCAGTTGGTCAGCGGCCTGTATGTCACCGGGGACTTCGCCTCCGGCCGGCACATCGTCCTGGACGGCATCAAGCGGCAGGTACTCAACGACATGTCCTGGGCCCTCTCCTCCGGCTTTATCGCCGGTACAAACGCGGCAGCCGATCTGGCCGGACCAGCTGTATAAAGTCCTTCTCTTCTGAGATAACTCTGTACGCGCTCTACCTCCTCTCATGCTTCGCTGCCGCCTTTGTGGCGCAACGATGCTCCCTCATGTCCGACAGGGCTTTCACTTTTTTCTGTCTCTCATGACGGGAGCCTGTCAAAAATGATGTCAGGGCTGTTTTTTGAAAATAACAGTAGTAACCCGGCATAAAAAGCATTATAATGAGGGCATATCGTAAGCAAGGTGGAGCGTGCTATGGGTAAAAAGAAAAAGATCAGCGTCCATATCATCGGCGCTGGGGAGATCGGCATCGCGCTGGCCAAACACCTCGTGCAAGACGACTGCTCCGTGACCATCGTGGACACCGACGCCATGGTGATCAAGGACCTGAACAATGCCCTGGACGTGATCTGTTATCAGGGCAACGGCGCATCCTATACCACACTGCAAGAGGCTGGCGCCGCTGATTCCGACATTTTTATCGCAGTGACAGACTCTGATGAGCTGAACGTCCTGGCCTGCCTGACTGCCCATATGATGGGGGCGAGGCACACGGTGGCCCGCGTCCGCAATGTGGAGTACGCCCAGCACGCCAGCTTTTACCGGGACCAGCTGGGGCTGTCCATGACGATCAATCCGGAGCTGGCCGCCGCACTGGAGATCAGCCGTGTCCTGCGCTTTCCCTCCGCCACCCGGGTCGAGGTCCTGGCAAATGGCCGCGCGGAATTGGTGGAGATCGACTTAGACCCCGCCAGCCCGCTCTGCGGGCGGTCCCTGGCGCAGTTCGGCCGGAATTTCGGCCTGGACCTGCTGATCTGTGCCGTGATCCGCGGAGAGGATATCTACATCCCCAAAGGGCACTTCGTGCTGGAGGCCGGGGATACGCTCTATCTCAGCGGCACGGCATCCGCCTTCTACAAGGCATTTTCCAAGCTGGGCCTGCCGGTCAAGCCGATCCGTACAGCCCTGATCTCCGGTGCCGGCCGGATCTCCTACTATTTGGCCTCGCAGTTGTGTAAAGAGGGCGTCCACGTCACGGTGGTGGAGGAAGACCACGGCCGCGCTGTGGACTTCTGCCGCAGCAATCCCCAGTGCTCGGTCATGAACGACAACGCCATCAACTACTTCGACTCCATGTCCGGCCCGGACATCCAGCATACAGACGCCTTTGTCGCCCTGACGCCCAACGATGAGTACAATGTGGTGGCGGCCATGTACGCCGCCTCCCTGCGCATCCCCAAGGTGATCTCCCGGCTGAGCAACAACAACCGGCTGAAGCTCCTCCAAAAAAGCGACAGGATCTCTACAGTCTCCCAGGCGGACACCGCAGTCGACCTGATCCTCGGTTATGCGCGCTCCCTGATGAACGCCGAGGGCCACGACGCTGTGGAATCTCTATACCGGATCATGGACGGCCAGATCGAATTTATCGAATTTCGCATCACAGAGCAGTCGCCCCATCTGCACCAGCCCATCCGACAGTGGCGCATCCGCTCCAATACGCTGCTGGCCTGTATCATGCGGGAGGCAAAGACCATCATCCCCCGCGGCGACGACACGATCCGCCCCGGCGACCGCATTTTGGTCGTCACCACGCAGAAGCAGATCGTCCATCTGGAGGATATCTTCGACACTTCCTGGGAGGCGGAAAACGACCTATGAACCGGCGCAAAGTGCTCAATATCCTCGGGAAGATCATCCTGACAGAAGCTCTGCTGATGCTCCCGTCCCTGATCGTGTCGCTGATCTACGGCGACGGAGACGCCAGGTTCTTTGTCTGGACCATGATCCCGGCGGGCCTGCTGGGCGCGGCCCTCAGCGCGATACAGCCCCGCGACCCCCGGATGTCCAGCCGGGACGGATACCGCATCGTGGCTTACGGCTGGATCTTGATCTCGCTCATCGGCGCCATCCCCCTGTACTGTACCGGCCAGTTCCCCTCCTTCTGGTATGCGCTGTTCGAGATCGTCTCCGGCTTCACGACCACAGGCGCCTCCGTGCTGGCCAAACCAGAGCTGCTCCCCCACGGAGTCCTGTTTTGGCGCAGCTTCACCCATTGGATCGGCGGTATGGGTGTGCTGGTGTTCGTGCTGATGATCATCCCAATGAAAAACGACAGCTCCATGCACCTGATCCGCGCGGAGGTCCCAGGTCCCACCGCCGGGAAGCTGGTCCCCCGCATGAAGCACACCTCCACCATCCTATACGGGATCTACACTGCCATGACTGCCATGTTGGTCCTCCTGCTCCTGCTGGGCGGCGTCCCCCTCTTCGACAGCCTGTGCCTGGCCTTCGGCACCGCCGGCACCGGCGGCTTCGCCCTGACCTCGGCCGGCATCGCGGGGTACGGCAGTGCCTATGTGGAGATCGTGCTGGCCGTATTCATGATCTTGTTCGGCATCAATTTCAATATCTACTACCTGCTCCTCCTGGGCCGCATCCGAGATGCCGTACGCTCGGAAGAAGTGCGCTGTTTCCTCGGGATCATCGCTGTGGCCACCATTGCCATCACCGTCAACATCTGCACCTCGCTGGCTTCTCTGGGCGGATCTCTGCGGCACGCCCTTTTCCAGGTATCCAGCATCATCACCACCACCGGCTTTGCCACCGTGGACTTCGACCTGTGGCCGGAATTTTCCAAGCACACCCTGGTGCTGCTGATGGTGATCGGCGCCTGCGCCGGCTCCACCGGCGGCGGCCTGAAGGTCTCCCGGGTCATCATCCTGGTCAAATCCTTCTTTGCGGAGATCCGGTATATCATGAGCCCCAAGTCCGTGCAGACCGTGCGGCTGGAGCACAAATACGTGGATAAGGTCACCTTGAACTCCACGCGCACCTATGCGGCCGCCTATATGATCCTGGTCTGTCTGTCCACCTGGCTCCTCTCCCTTGATGGCTACGACCTGATCACCAACCTGACGGCGGTCCTCTCCTGTATCAACAACATCGGACCCGGCCTGGCCCTGGTGGGCCCCGCGGCAAACTTCGGCATCTACTCCGACTGGGCGATGATCCTGCTGTCGCTGGTCATGCTCCTCGGCCGGCTGGAGATCTTCCCTATCTTCATGATCTTCTCCCGCCCCTTCTCCCTCCGTTGGCCCCGCTCCGCATCGTCTTCCGGCAGAGGGACAGGTCCTCTCTGACCGCCCCCGTCAGGGCCCAGGGCGGACAGGCCCACATCCCTCAGGAGTAGACTTGCATGACCTCCGGTCAGGATGCGGCAGGTCCGCCTCCCCTGGGCACCATCTGCCCGCCAGCCGCCAGACCGGGTAAATACGGGGATGACGATCACGCCTGGCTCAGCGCCGCCAACTCCGATGCGGTCTTTCCCATCCAAGATCGTCATCCAAGGTCTCCTGCCGGAATGCTGTCAGATCCGCAGAGCTGTGAGCATCATCTATCCCAAAAGCCGTTCGGCGAGGGATGGGGAAATACCCCATCCCTCGCCGTTCTCAAAAGGGCCAATATATGATCTGTGTCACAGGATGCGGCTTCAGTTGGGCGGAGGGGGCGGATCGCCGCCGTCGCCTCCGGGCATCCCGCCGGGGTCCATTCCCGGAGGGGGCATCATCCCGCCGGAGGTCACATGCTCCAGCGCCCGGGCCAGCATCGCGGCCATTTCTCCCCGGGTGAGCTGTGCACCCAGATCCAGGGTAGTGGGGGAAGTGCCTTGGACGATCCCCATGCCCACCAGGGTGGCCACCGCTTCGGAGCCGTTTCCATCCACAAAGGCGGCCAGAGGGTCGCCCTCCACCGGATCGGCGGTGATGTTCAGCGCCTCAAAGGCGGCATAGATGAGTTCGGCGGCCTGGCCCCGGGTCAGGGACCCGTCGGGGACTGTCATCCCGTTCTCCCGGGCCCAGCGGGCTGCATCCTCAGCAGAGGCGTCCGCCTGGCCGTCGCCGGAGGCGGCGTACAGGGCGACCAGCAGGTCGGCGGCGGAAGCGGCCTCAGCGGGGCGGAAAGCCCCGCCCATGGTGACGACCTCCTGGGCGGCGATCTCGTCCACATAGGACGCGGCCCAGGACATCTCTTCCAGGTCGGAGAAGTACATGGACACGGGATGGACCCGATAGGTCACGTTGCCCACGGTACGGTCCTCTGCGACCACCTGGCCGTCCAGGGTGAGGGTGCCGAACACCTGGACAGTGACGGGGGCAGCGGAGGTGATGGCGGCAGAGGGGGCGGACAGGTCGCCCACATTGACCAGGCCGCCCTCAGCGGCGATGGTCCAGGTGGAATCCTCGTCAAAGGACAGGGAGACGTTCTTGCCGTAGCCGCACACAGAGCCGGTCCACTCGGAGTTGACAAAGGTAACGTCGGCGGAGGCGGACTGGTCCAGGGTGCCGGGCTCGGTGCTGGTGGCGAAGGCAGTGGCCAGGATGTCGCCGGTCAGCTCGGTGGTGCCGTCGTCCTTGCCGGTCAGGTCCCACTTGGTCCGGCTGTTCTCATTGCGGAACTCCACCGTCATATCAGAGCCGTTGGTGGC
>JAHZFC010000126.1 GCA_019421525.1 Clostridiales bacterium | reverse complement strand
GCGCACCACGTCGGAGCAAAGTCCGCTTTGCTCCGGCGTCTTTTTATGCCTGCGGCACAAAAGACGCCATCCGCCCGCTCCCTTGCTCCTCCTTTCCAACTGCGACCCGCTGCGCTGGGCTCGCAGTTGGTAGGCCGCCCTGCGGGCGGCATTTTTTCCCATTAAGGAATATCGATTTTAACCGCCCCTTCCAAAAAGAAAGACACGCTTTCAGCGTGTCTTTCTTTTTGCTGTCTCACAGGCCGTTGGGCCGCTCCACCCTTCGGTGATCCAACTGCTCGGCGGAACCAGATCCCGCCTGTGCCAAGGTTTTGCCATAAGCAAAACGCTCGTACGGCGCAAATCGCCGCCTGCCGTGGCCCCGGTCATTCCCGGATCTCTTTTCCAGACCCATTCCTTTGATCTCAGATCCTGCCCGCAGAACGAGGCGCGCCCCTAGGTGGGGCGCGCCTTGTCGCATATCATATCCGGTCTCCCATTCAGTCCTCCGGGGCCTCAGACGGCTGAGTACCGTCTGTCCCCTCTGTCCCGCCGGTCTCCTCCGACGGCTGCTCCGTCTCCTCTGTCCCGGGGTCAGTGGACTCCCCGGGCTGTTCGGGATCAGAGGGATCCTGGCTCTCCGCCGGCTCCTCGGGCTGGGTGGGCTCCTCCGGCTGCTCGGGCTCTTCTCCCCTGGGCGTCAGCTCCGCGTGGGGCAGCTGGCTGACCAGGACGATGACCTTGGCCATCTCCCCCCGGGTCATCGCGTTCCCCGGCATGAGCTGGCCGTTGTTTCCGGTGATGACCCCCTGGGCCACCAGGGTCTGCACATAGGCGGAGGCCCAGTCGGCCACCTGGTCCGCATCCGCAAAGGCGGACAGGTCATAGCTCACCTGCTGCTCCAGCACCCGGCCCAGCATGGTCATGGCGGACTGGCGGTCCACAAGGTCATCCACATCGGCGTAGAGCTGGCCGCCTTCGGACACCCCGTTGAACACCTGGAGGGCGTACATGGCCTTCACATGGGGCAACACCCAGTCAGCGATCTCTTCCGCGTCGGCAAAGGGCAGAGCCACCGACTCATACTGGGCGGTGTCCACCCCCAGCATCCGGGAGATGAACACCAGCAGCTCGCCCCGGGTGATCTGGCCGTCAGGGGCATAGATGTAGGTGCCGTCCTCCTGCTGGATGCCGGTGGTCAGGCCCATCTGGTACAGCTGGGTGACAAAGGGCTGGCTCCAGTGGTCGGTGATGTCGGTGAAGGGGTCTCCCCGGTCCACTGTCACCTGGATGGTCACCGTCCGTCCTCCCGCAGTGGCGGTGATGGTGCCGGTGGCGTTCCCCTCCCCGGCGGTGAACAGGCCGCTGGCGTCGATGGTGCCCAGGGCCGGGTCAGCCGTCCAGGTCACGTCCTCATCCCCCATGGCCACGGAGATGTTGTACCAGGTGCCGGAGGCGTCCAGGTCCACGGTATCCCCCGGGGACAGGGTCAGGGAGGACACGGACGAGCCGGTGTCCTTGCGGGTGACCGAGAGCCTGGAAAGCTGGTCCACCACCTTGATGGGGGCGGAGCCGGAGGCCAGGCCGTCGGAGGCGGTGACGGTGAAGTCGCCCGCCTGGGCTCCGGCGGTAAAGACGGCGTTGCCCGCCTCATCGTATGCCACCGTGCCGCCGTCAGAGGTCCAGCTCAGCACACTGGCAGAAGCGGCGGCATAGCCGTTGGTATCCGCCGCGGCGGCGGTCACCGTGGTGCTGGCCCCGGCCAGCACCACGTCAGAGCTGGTGTCCACATAGTAGCTGGCCACATCCCCCACAGGCTGGGCGGTGGTCACCAGGAACAGGCAGTTGCTCACCGCCCGCTGGCTGCCGTCGGAGGGGGAGTTGAGCACGGTGAAGCTGTCGCTGCCGGGCAGGGTCACACCAAGGGTGGTGGAGCCGCCGCCGTCCAGGGCCACCGCCTGGACACAGCCCAGCTCGATGAGCCGCTGGGCCACCTGGGTATAGGTGGCGCCCACGGAGTAGCCGCTCTGGCGGCCGTCGATGGTGTAGAGCACCAGGCTGCCGTCCGCCTTGATGCCCAGGGCGGTCCGGGGGGCCCGGCCCGCCTCCAGACCGGAGACCGCCTGGCCTTCCTCCACCAGGGAGTACAGCCCGGTCAGGCCGTACACCGCGTTTTGCCAACGGCTGTCGCCGCCGGCAATGGTCAGGGTCAGCTCCATGCCGGGCACCAGCGCCCGCAGGGGGTCCAGCAGGGACGCGTCACAGTTCTCGTTGGCGGACAGCACCAGGCAGCCCTCGGGGATGAAGTTGTCCGGGCTCACCCCCTCCTGGGTGGAGTCGGTGACCCGCACCACCCGGTAGGTGGTGACGCTGTTCATGGTCAGCTGCTGGTCTGTGGTCACCGGCTCCAGCACCACGTCCACCCCGGTCACGGTGTTCTGGGTGGTGGTGCCGAAGTCCTCGGTAAACAGGTACAGCCCGCCGTTATCCCGGCTCTCGTTGATGGCGGCGACGTTCAGGCTGACCGCGCTGCCGTCCATGAAGGCGGTGCCGTCGGCACAGATGCCCACCATGTTGTAGTTCCACTGGTCCAGGGAGCGGATCACCCCGTCGGTGATCACCAGGCCCACGGCGGTGCCGTCGGTGTTGAAGAAGCCGCCGTTGATGCCCGCCACCACCCGGTAGCCCTGCTCTTCCAGCCTGGCCGCTGCCGTGGACAGCTGGCTCTTGCTGGAGATGGTGCTGCCGTACCAGATCAGGGGGGCAACGGTGCTGTTGGGCTCGTATGTAACATAGTATTCCGTGCGCAGGTCGGAATAGGTGGCGCTCCACAGGCTGTTGTCTGTCACAGACACGCCGGGAGCCAGCTCCACAGTGCGCCCCTTCAGGTCGCTGCCCAGGGCATCGGACGCAAACACCTGGGGCGTGGCTAAGGCCACGGCCAGACACAGGGCCAGGCCGCATTTCATGGTTCGTTTCAAGTGCATAGTTTTACCTCCGGGTCATTGGGTGGATGCATATCTTGTATATGTTAACATAATTTAGTCATCTTGTAAACTTGAAAGGATCTCCTATCATGTAAAAAATCGCCGGGAGGGATACCCTCCCGGCAGTTTCTGTCCATCAGGTGCCGTCCGCCTGCGGCCCCTGTCCGGAGCGGAGCTTCTCCAGTGTGTTCTGCAGCGTAGCCGCCTCCTGGAGCTCCAGCAGCTCCCCGATCAGGCGGTTGGACAGCAGGAAGCCCTCCGGCGTCAGCCGCCATCGGCGGTCGACCCGCTCGGCCCAGCCCCGCTGCTCATACTCGGCCAGCTTTGCGGCGATAGGGTCAAAGTTCATGTAGAACTCCCGGCGGTACTCCCACTCCTCGATGCCGTGGGTGGTGCGCAGGCGGAGCATCAGGTATTCACTGCCCCGCTCCCGGGGCGGGATCATCTCCGACTCGGCCAGCAGCCGGTCCCCGTCCATCACACCGCGGATGAACCCCTCCAGATCCCGGATATAGGCATAGCGGCAGCCGCCGAAGTCAGAGTGGGCGGAGGCGCCGAAGCCCATATACTCCCGGCCCATCCAGTATTTCAGATTGTGCCGGGACTGGAAGCCGGGCTTGGCGAAATTGGAGATCTCATACTGGGCATAGCCCGCCTGAGCCAGCCGCTCCACCGTCCACAGATAGAGGGTGGCCTGCATATCGTCGTCGGGCAGCTGCTCTCCCCGGGCCACCCGGCCCGCCAGGGGGGTGCCCTCCTCCACGGTCAGCCCATAGCAGGACAGGTGCTCGGGAGCCAAGGCGATGGCCTGCTCCACGCTGCCCCGCCAGCTGTCCTCCGTCTGTCCGGGCAGGCCGTAGATCAGGTCCAGGTTCAGATCGCGGATCTTGGCCTTCCGGGCGGCCTGGACCGCCTCCACCACCTGCTGGAAGGTGTGGGGCCGGTGGATATCCCGCAGCTCCTGGTCGCAGGCGGACTGCATCCCCAGGGACAGGCGGTCGACCCCCGCCCGGCGCAACGCCCGCAGGGCCTTTTCCGTGACGCTGTCCGGGTTGGCCTCCACCGTCACCTCCACATCCTTGGCGATCTTGAATTTTTTCTGGAGCAGGCGCAGCAGCTCGCACAGGCGCTTTTCCCCGTACCAGCTGGGCGTACCGCCGCCGATGTAGATGCTGTTCACCGTATATCCCCGGGCCAGCGGGGCACCCTCCGTGATCTGGATGGCCAGCGCCTTCTGGTAATCGTCCATCCGGTCCTCCCGGCCCGCCAGGGAGTAGAAGTCGCAGTAGTCACACTTGCTGCGGCAGAATGGGATATGGATATAGATCCCCAGGGTCTTGCTCATAGGTCCACGCTCCTGTAAAGGGTCGAATTTTATTTTTTATTATACTATATTGACAAAAAATTTGCAATGGCGTCCAGATTTTTCCTGTTTCGCCAAGGGCCGGCGCCCTTAGCCTGCTATCCAAAGGCTTCGCCTTTGGGAACGTTTTTCCCGACCCCGTTTCTTTTGACCGCCACAGCAAGGGCAGGACCCTTGCGACCACATGAGGGCGTTCCGCCCTCCGGGGGTGACTTTTTGAATGCGCAAAAAGTCACCAAAAACGCACTTAGGGGGTACGGTCCCGGATGAAGTCCTGGCCAAAGGGCGGCCGGGCTCCATAGGGCCCGCACCCCCTAAGGACCCCCGATTTTACGGGGGCGCAGGATAGGGTAATACGCCGTCCTCCGTCCGGCGTTGGGGTAAGCCGACGCTCCCTACTCCCAGTTTCCGCTGCCGCGCGTCGTCGCAAAGTCCGCTCAACTTCATTTCCGCCTGACGGCGAAAATTACGTTCGCTCCCTTGCTCCTCCTTTCCCCACCGAACCCGCTTCGCTGGGCTTCGGTGGGGCCCCCTTTAGGCAGTTGTGGTAACTTGCCGGGCCCTCGGGACACGCCTACGCTCAGTAGACACCAGAACTAGGCGCTCTACCGTGGGCCACAAGGGAGTGCTTCCTTAGTCGGCATCAATGGCAATGGCGCAGGGGGTAGGGTGTATCCTGCCTGTGTACGCCGGTCAATAGAAGAGCGCACCGAAGGGCCAGTCAGCGCTTTTCTTTGGATCTCAAAAACCGTTTCTTTTGGCGCATACAAAAGAAATGGTTTTTGGTACTCGCTCTCCAAAGGCGAAGCCTTTGGATGTTGCTTCCTTTTTGTGCGAGCAAAAAGGAACTCGCCGCCAGGCGAGACCTGGCCCCAGAAAGCCGGGACGGCTTTTCTCACCGTCTCTTTTGGCGTATATAATATAGAAATGGTTTTTTGGAGAATACATCCCAAAGGCGAAGCCTTTGGATAGGGGGCAGGGACGCAGTCCTTGACATAGATCAAGGGCGCCAGCCCTTGGAGCGGGGCAGGGGCCGCAGGGCCATTTTCCATTATTATAGCGGGAAAGGGCCGGAAAAACAACCGCAGTGGGAGAAAAAGGGGCAAAACTTTTGTGCAGGGCGGGAAAAGACCGGGAAAATTTGCTTTTCCCTCTTGCGATCCCCCGCTCTTTGTGGTATACTGCCTTACGATGTTAGTGTTAGGGTGAGAGTGAGGTTTGCGCCTCACTCTTTTTTAACGGGAATTTGGAAAGGGAGTGGGACCGTGGCAAAGGTGACCGACGCGGTGGCCCGGCTGGCCCAGCCCATCGTGGAGGCCAGCGGCTGCACCCTGTGGGACGTGGAATATGTCAAGGAGGCGGGGGAGTGGTTCCTCCGGGTCTATATCGACAAGGCCGGCGGCGTGTCCATCGACGACTGCGAGGCCGTCTCCCGGCCGCTGTCCGACGCCCTGGACGAGGCCGACCCCATCGCCGGCAGCTACACCTTCGAGGTGTCCTCCGCCGGGCTGGACCGGCCCCTGCGCCGCCCGGAGCACTTTGCACAGTGCATGGGGCAGCAGGTGGATGTGCGCTTTTACCGCCCGGTGGACGGGCAGAAGGGATACACCGGCGTCCTGTCCGGCTATGAGGACGGGGACGTGACGGTGGACGGGCGGCGCTTCCCCAAGGGGGATGTCGCCCTGGTGCGACTGCATGTGAGTTTTTGAAGGAGTAGGTGACAATGGCCAAGAAAAAGACTGCCGCCAAGAGCACGGAGCTGGACGCGAAGGAGTTCTTC
>JAHZFC010000125.1 GCA_019421525.1 Clostridiales bacterium | reverse complement strand
CTTCACCGCCTTCGCATGGTCCCCCACCGCCACGATGGAGTCGAAGGTATACCGGGCGGAGTTGGCCTTGTTCACCCGGCGGAGCACCTGCTTATTGCGCTTTTCATAGCGCTCCAGCTCGCTTTGAAAGTCATAGGCGTCCTTGAGGAAGGTGACCACAGAAAGGCCGCCCACCACCTGTCCGTCCTGGAAGATGGGGTACATATTGACAAAATAGATCTCGTCCTTCTTCTCCATCCGGGGCGCGTGGAGGATGGGCCGGCCGGTGGCGAGCACCTCGGGCAGCCGGGCCCCCGGCCTCAGGTCCCGGAGGTACTGCCCCTCGATGGAGCCGATGTCGATGCCTGTTTCCTTGCTGAGAAAATCCCGGTAGGCCCGGTTGCCGAATACGATGCGCCCCTGGTCGTCGATGATGTTGATGCCCTCCTGCATGGCGTCGAACACAGCGCGGGCGGCATTGTCCAAATGCATGATCGCTCACCCTCCTTTTCTCCCTGTATTGTACCAGAGGAGCCGGACTGTTGGCAATCTATTTTCCATCCAGATCCGGTGAGGACGGGGGCTGGGAGGACGCTTCGGCGCAGGTGCCTGACATATGGCCCTGGAGCGGGGGAGATCTGGGCCCGGGCGGACGGGAAGAGCTGGTCCCGCGCTGCCCTCTTTCTGTGATACAGAGAATGTATGGCTTGCGATACGATATAGGTATTAGACATTTTACCCTTCTGACCTTACGATATCGATACGGGGAGCGCATCCGGTCCCCCGCCGGCGGGGCTCCGCACACAGATATCTCACCCGAACGGAGGTATTTTATGAAAAAATGGTCATCTCTGCCGCTGGCCCTGGCGCTGGCTGCCTGCCTGGCCGGCTGCGGCGGCCAAGCCGGAGGCGTGGTCAGCCCGTCGCCCTCCCCGTCGCCCGCCGTCACAGCCGAGCCCTCGTCGGCCCCCTCGCCTTCGCCCGCTCCCACGCCTGCCCCCACGCCCTCGCCTACGCCGGAGCCTTGGACCTGGGAGAACGGCAGCCCGGAGGAGCATCGCCTGGACGGCGCCGTGCTGACCGCCCTTCATGACCGGCTGGACGATACCCAGGTGCAGTCCTGCGTGATCGTTCGGGACGGGACGATCGTAGACGAGTATTTCAAAGAGGGCTATGATGAAACGACCCTGTTCACCCTCCAGTCCTGCTCCAAGAGCGTCACCAGCGCCCTGGTGGGCATCGCCATCGAGCAGGGGTATCTTCCGGGGGTGGACGTCCCCATCGCCGGCTATTTTCCCCAGCTGCTGGAGGCGGAGGATGAGCGCTTGAGAGACATCACCATCCGGCATCTGCTCACCCATACCTCCGGCCTGCAGAGCACCGACAGCTCCCTATGGGGACAATGGCGGGCGTCAGACGACTGGGTGGCCTTCCTTTTTGAGCGGCCCTTGGCCGCCGCGCCGGGGACCACCTTTGATTACTCCACCGGGAACACCCATCTGCTGTCTGTCATTCTGGAGCAGGCCACGGGGATGAGCCTGATGGAGTACGGCCGTCAGGTGCTCTTCGGCCCCATGGAGATGGACAGCGTCCAGTGCGGCACAGATCCCCAGGGAAATGCCGACGGGGGAAACGGCTTTTCCATGAACGTCTACGACATGGCGAAATTTGGCCAGCTTTACCTGGACGGCGGCGTCTGGCGGGGAGAGCAGCTGGTCCCGGCGGACTGGGTGGAGCAGTCCACCACGGTCCAGTTCGACCTGTCCCGGGACCGCTCCGACTATGGCTACCAGTGGTGGGTCCGCACATTCGGGCAGGGGGACCATCCGGCATACTTCGCCCAGGGCCACTGGGGGCAGTTCATCTTCGTGGTGCCCGACCTGGAGCTGGTGGTGGTGTTTACCAGCCACCATGAAGGCAGCAGTGATATGTACTGGCAGTTCGTCAACGACATCGTCGACGCCTGCGCCCCATAGCGCGATCAGGATATGAAACGAACGGCCCCCCGGGGAAGATCCCCGGGGGGCCGTTCGTTGTATAGACAGGGCATCGGAGAGGGCACATCTGGCCCCGATGGTCCCTGCCGTCATGTCTTTGGTCGGGCGGGAGACCGTGCGTGCCCAGTGCCCCTGTTCACTTTTTTTGCATATCAGGGCAAAGAACAGGTAAAATAGAGACATTACACTGCAAAAGGGGGCCATATAATGACTGGTCGACGCATAGATGAGGGACAGTGCCGCACCTTTGTGCGCCAGCTGCGCCGGGAGGAGCGCAGTGCCGCCACGATCCGGAAATACCTCCGGGAGATCCACGCCTTCGCAGCCTTTTGGGGCAGCCGCCCGGTGGACAGCAGCGCCGCCGCCCGGTGGCGGGATGCCCTGCAGGCGCAGGGGCTGGCCGCATCCACCATCAACGGCAAGCTGACCGCCCTGGACCGGTTCTTCTCCTTCCTGGGCTGGGAGGAGTGCTGTGCCAGACACCTGAAGATCCAGCGAAAGACATTCCGGGACGCGGACCGGGAACTGACCCGGGCAGATTACGAACGGCTCCTGGAGACGGCGCGGCGGCAGGGCAGGCCGCGGCTGGCGCTGCTGATGGAGGCCATCTGCGCCACGGGCATCCGGGTCAGCGAGGTCAAGTACCTCACGGTGGAGGCCGCCCGGCAGGGGAGGGCTGAGATCTCCCTCAAGGGCAAGATCCGCACCATCCTCATCCCCAACAAGCTGTGCCGGAAACTGCTGAAATACGCCCAAAAGCAAAACACCGCCTCCGGAGAGATCTTCCTGACCAGAAGCGGCAGAGGGCTGTCCCGAAAGCAGATCTGGGCGGAGATGAAGGCTTTGTGCCGGGCGGCGGGGGTGGAGCCCTCCAGGGTGTTCCCCCACAACCTGCGGCACCTGTTCGCCCGGTGCTTCTACCGGGCGTGCAGGGACGTGGCCAAGCTGGCCGACGTGCTGGGCCACAGCAGCATCGAGACCACCCGCATCTACCTCATCTCCACCGGAGCGGAGCACGCGCGGACGCTGGACAGCCTGCGGCTGATCTCGTGACATAAAAAACAGGACAAAATGGATATTTTGTCCCAAATAACAGCCGAAAACCCGGATAAGCGGCCTCTATACATATGAGTATGATAGCATAAAGGCAGTTATAATGCAAGGATTTTCAGGTTTGCGGCATGACAAAGAAAACCGGTCAAGGAAAAAACTGGACCGGTCTGGTGTCCATGCCCATTTCTACGCCCCGTGCCGCAGGCACGGGGCATTTTTGCTGCTTCAGAGAGCTGGAAATCTCTTGGCGGTAAGAATAGAAAAGGCAAAATATCCATTTTGTCTCAATGTCGGCCCGCAGAGAGAGGAGGGGGCAGGTATGGGACGTGAGAGCCTGGCGGAGCGCTGCCGGCAGGCGGGGAAACAGGAGCTGCTGGCGCAGTGGCATCCGGTGAAGAACGGGGCGCTCACCCCGGAAGAGGTGAGCTATGGCAGCCATAAGAAGGTGTGGTGGGTGTGCGGGAAGGGCCACGAGTGGCAGGCGGAGGTGAAGTCCCGGCTCCTGGGCGCCGGGTGCCCGGTGTGCGCGGGCAAGCTGGTGGTGCCGGGGGTGAACGACCTGGCCACCCTGCGGCCCAGGCTGGCCGCCCAGTGGCACCCCACGAAGAACGGCGCCCTCACCCCGTGGGAGGTCCGGCCGGGCAGCCACAGGAAGGTGTGGTGGGTGTGCGAAAAGGGCCACCAGTGGCAGGCCCTGGTCATAGCCCGGAGCGCCGGGGAGGGGTGCCCGGTGTGCGCGGGGAAGGTGCCGGTCCCCGGGGAGACCGACCTGGCCACCCTGTTCCCGGCGGTGGCCGCCCAGTGGGACCGGGAGAAGAACGGGGCGCTGTCCCCGGAGGCCGTCTCCCCCTACAGCAACCGCAAGGTGTGGTGGCGGTGCGGGCTGGGGCACTCCTGGCGCGCGGCGGTGGCCGCCCGGACCTATAAGGGGTCGGGCTGCCCCTACTGCGCCGGGAAGAAGGTGCTGCCCGGCTTCAACGACCTGGCATCTCTCCACCCCCAGATCGCCGGGCAGTGGCACCCCTCCCTGAACGCCCCTCTCACGCCGGACCAGGTGACGGCGGGGTCCCGGCGGGAGGTGTGGTGGCAGTGCCCGGAGGGGCACGTGTGGAAGGCCCGGATCCACAGCCGGACGGGGAAGCAGAAGTGCGGCTGCCCGGTGTGCTCCGGGCGGGTGCGGGCCACAGTCCGCAGTCCCCCGGCGGCGGGCAAAACCACCCGCAAGGGTGTTTATATAGAGATCTGATCTTTGAGAAAAGGAGGAAACTCATGTTATGAAGCGAAGTTTACGGCGCGCGGTGAGCCTGCTGTGCGTCCTGGCACTGTGTATCGGGCTGCTGCCCAGTACCGCCCTGGCGGCGGGAAATGGCGATTATGATAGAGCCGGAGGTCAATATGATGCCTACTACTATATCTTGAATCCAGAGCGGGGGACCTCACCGACCCGTGACGCGACTGCGTTTACATTTGTCGGGCAAGGCAGCGTAAGTTCTAACCTTGGCCGGCCTAATGGACAGTATAAAGGCGGAACGGTATCGATTGACGACAACAATAAAACTTATATGACGTGCCCACCAGTTGGACAGGAACAGACATTCGGCACTGGGACGAACCAAACCAAAGTGGAAACGTACCCAACAATTACATACGAGGAAAAGAAATATTATTATGAGGGAGAGAGCACCAATCCTTCCGCAAATACTTATTCCATTGAGTGGTACCGGTACTCCAGCAGCACGGGCTTTAATATCGACGACAAATCATTTAACACAAGTGGGTACGATGGTTATTGTTGGCATGTGGATGGCCGTGTCAATCTCAGTGATAAAGTGTCTGTGACCTATATGGTGCAGTTTCCTGGCAACACTGGATTTTCCCATGTCTCGGCCAGCGGAGAACCTGCGGATACAGCTTTTATTGACTATGAGAATGAAAAAACAGCTTTTTCAGTTTTCGCAAAACCGGAAATGGCTCAGACTCGGCAACAGGGAACCGTTACCTATACCTTTGAGGGCTGGTACTATGATGCGAATTGCCAAAATAAAGTAGAAGAAAACGATCCAATCAGTAATAACATTACGGTCTATGGAAAATATACTACGACCACGGTATCAGGAGAGAGTTATATCGATATTGCGGTCTATGCGGATGGTGTGCCAGTAACCCTGACAGAAGAGAACTGGACGACCTACATTTCCAGCGTGACCAATGCCGGGGGTACGCCCAGTCTTGATGGCGAACCGACTATTGAGAACGGTAAGTTGCGTTACAGCTATGTTTATGAGAACTATAATGCAGCCGATATCAGCCTTGACCCTGGCGAGAACTATGTGCTTCAAGGGGTCTATGGGACTTTTATTTATGGTATGACAGGCTGGACGGCACCTTCGATGGCGAATGATGGCAAATGCACCATTGATAATGTACAAGGCACGACTACACTGACTATTTATTTGAATACGCCGTATACCGTGCAGTATTCTGTACCGGATGACACCACCGCACCAACAGACACAAAAACATATATCACAGTAAAAGCATTAGATGACTTCTTACTCCCAAGCTTTAACGGAATCACAGATGAATCTAGTGATCAAGAAAAAAACGAAGGGAAAAAGGGCGGCTGGGCAAACAATGCCTTGAATACCCAAATCACCCTTGCGGAACTGCCTGAGAATACCACGGAATGGACTGACGAGAGCAATAACTCACATGGAAGTGCGAGCACAATAGACCTGACTGGCGGGAGCGTCAATATCGCTGCGTTGGATGCTAACATTGACCATGTGTTCACCTTCTCGGCAACGGATGCGCCCCAATATAGCGTGACCTACCATTATGTCAGCGGCACAACAGGAAAGGAACTGCCTGAAGCGATCAGCACCCAAAGCGGAGCTTTCAAAGTGAGCGACAGCAATACCTACTATGTGGGAGCCGCTGTTGACCTTGTGAGTGGCGCTCCGGCGGTAGGTACGACCTATGATGTCGTCGAGAACGGTGTGACCGTGGGCACCTGGAAATTGGAAAAATGGGAGCCATGCAGCACAACAATGACAGAAGCTGGCGTGACCTTCACCGGCACCTGGACCTATACGGCAGCGGCCAACCACGCGGGGACGGAGACCCTCCAGGCAGAGGACA
>JAHZFC010000124.1 GCA_019421525.1 Clostridiales bacterium | reverse complement strand
TGGTCACCAGCGGCAGCTACAATGTGCTGGGCAATGACGGCCGCTGCTCCATGATCTGCCGGGAGGTGGGCTTTGAGAACATCGGGGTGGACGCCGACATCGACACCTCCACCCACGGCAACGAAGCCTCCTTCGAGTTCATCGTGGAGAAAGATCCGGACTACATCTTCGTGCTGGACCGGGACGCCGCCATCCAGACCGAGGGGGCCCAATTGGCGCAAGAGATCATGGAGAATGAGCTGGTCATGGGCACCCGGGCTTATCAGGACGGGCACATCGTCTACCTGTCCAGTCCCGCCGTGTGGTACACCGCCGAGGGCGGCATCACCGCTCTGGATATCATGCTTCAGGATCTGGAGAGCGCGCTGCTGCAGTAAGCTGCCTGACTTTGTTCCAATGCCATTTCAACGCCAAGAGGGCGGACACCTGGGGATGTGTCCGCCCTCTTGGCGCTTTTCTCACAGGAACCGCCCGGTGATGCTGTCCGGGTCCCCGGCGACCTCCTCCGGGGTGCCGCAGGCCACGATCCGGCCCCCCTCGTCTCCCCCGCCCGGCCCCATGTCGATGAGGTAGTCGGCGCTGCCGATCACATCCAGGTCGTGCTCGATGACCACCACCGTGGCGCCGCTGTCTATGAGGGTCTGGAACACCCCCAGCAGAGTGCGCACGTCCAGGGGGTGCAGGCCGATGGTGGGCTCGTCGAACACGAACACCGTGTCCTCCTGGCCCCTGCCCATCTCGCTGGCCAGCTTCAGCCGCTGGGCCTCCCCGCCGGACAGGCTGGGGGTGGCTTCCCCCAGGGTCAGGTAGCCCAGTCCTAAGTCGTCCAGCACCTGGAGCCGCTGGCGGACCAGCTTCCAGTCCTCGCAGGCCCCCAGGGCGGTATGGATGTCCATGGCCATCAGCTCCGGCAGGGTGAAGGCCGCACCGGACCGGGTCTTGACCCGCACCCGGCCCGCGTCCCTGCTGTACCGGGACCCCCGGCAGTCCGGGCAGGGGATGTCCACGTCCGGCAGGAACTGCACGTCCAGGCTGATGGAGCCGGTGCCGTCGCAGGTGGGACAGCGCAGGGAGCCGGTGTTGTAGGAAAAGTCTCCGGCCTTGTACCCCAGGGCCTTGGCCTCGGAACTGCGGGCATAGATCTTCCGCAGCTCGTCGTGGACGTTGGCGTAGGTGGCCACGGTGGAGCGGACATTGAGGCCGATGGGGGTGGCGTCGATGAGCTTCACCCGCCCGATGCCATCCGCCTCCACCGCCAGGATATGGTCCGGCAGCCTGCGCCCGGCGATGTGAGCCTCGAGACCGGGGATCAGGCTCTCCAGGATCAGGGTGGTCTTGCCGGACCCGGACACCCCGGTGACCACGGTGAGCCGCCCCTTGGGGATGTCCGCCTCCAGGGGCTTCACTGTGTGGATGGCCCCGGTGGACAGGTGGACGCGCCCATACTGGAACAGCTCTTCCTCGCGGCATCTCTGCCGTATCCGGACCTCGGCCTTTCCAGACAGGAAGGGCCCGATCTGGGAGGCGGGGTCCGACGCGATATCGGACACCGTGCCCTGGGCGATCACCCGCCCCCCCTCTGCCCCCGCCTTGGGCCCCATCTCGATGAGCCATTGGGCATGGGATAAGATCTGTGTGTCGTGGTCCACCAGCAGCACGGAGTTGCCGTCGGCCACCAGGTCGTCCATTACCGCCGTCAGGCCCGCGATGTTGGCCGGGTGGAGGCCGATGGAGGGCTCGTCCAGCACGTACAGCACCCCGGTGGTCCGGTTGCGCACCGCCCGGGCCAGCTGCATCCGCTGCCGCTCCCCGGTGGACAGGGTGGCCGCCGACCGGTCCAGGGTGAGGTAGCCCAGCCCCAGCTCCATGAGCCGCCGGGCCACCGTCTGGAAGGACTGGCAGATGCTCTCTGCCATGGGCCGCATCTCCGCCGGGAGGGAAGCGGGCACCCCCGCCACCCAGTCCACCAGCTCTGTCAGGGTCATCCGGCAGGCATCGTCCAGGCCGATGCCCCGCAGCCTGGGAGCCCGGGCGGCCCCGGACAGGCGGGTGCCGCCGCAATCGGGACAGAGATCCTCCTTCAAAAATTTCTCCACCCGCTTCATGCCCTTCTCGTCCTTGACCTTGCTCAGGGCGTTCTCCACCGTGTGGACTGCGGAGAAATAGGTGAAGTCCAGCTCCGCCGCGTCGTTGGAGTTTTTGGGGTGGTAGAAGATATGCTTTTTTACCGCCGGGCCGTCGTAAACGATGTGTTTTTCCGCCTCTGTCAGCTCCCGGAAGGGCACGTCGGTGCGCACTCCCATGGCCCGGCACACGTCGGTCATCAGCGACCACATCAGGCTCTTCCACGGAGCCACAGCCCCCTCATCAATGGTCAGGGACTCGTCGGGCACCAGGGTGGAGCGGTCTACGGTGCGCACGATGCCGGTGCCGCCGCAGGTACGGCAGGCCCCCTGGCTGTTGAAGGCCAGCTCCTCCGCGCCGGGGGCGTAAAACTCCGCCCCGCACTCCGGGCACTTCAGCTCCTGCCCCGCCGCCACCGCCAGGGTGGGCGGCAGATAGTGCCCGTTGGGGCAGCGGTGGCTGGCCAGCCGGGAAAACATCAGCCGCAGGCTGTTTAATAATTCCGTCCCCGTGCCGAAGGTGCTGCGGATGCCGGGCACGCCGGGCCGCTGGTGGAGGGCCAGAGCGGCGGGGACATAAAGGACCTCGTCCACATCCGCCCGGGCCGCCTGGGTCATCCTCCTTCTGGTGTAGGTGGACAGGGCCTCCAGGTACCGTCGGGACCCCTCGGCGTACAGCACCCCCAGAGCCAGGGAGGATTTCCCTGATCCGGACACCCCGGCCACCCCCACGATCTGGTTGAGCGGCACGTCCACATCAATATTTTTCAAATTGTGCACCCGGGCTCCCCGGACCTGGACGGCCTGGGGCGCATCTGTTTTTCGTTCCATGACAAAAGACCGCACCTTTCTGTTTCCGCTCCAGCCC
The DNA here is from genome assembly GCA_019421525.1 of Clostridiales bacterium. GTDB lineage: Bacteria > Bacillota > Clostridia > Oscillospirales > Oscillospiraceae > Enterenecus. The sequence goes on along the minus strand of JAHZFC010000124.1, from coordinate 3,215 downwards.
CCTTTCGGGGCAGTTCCTTTTGATTGTATCATCCCGTCCCAGGGCAGTCAACCGGCCCGCCCCGGGCCGTCCGTCTAAGCCTGCGGGCAGCCCGGATCTGATTTTCGCCTCTTCTCTGATGAACTATCGACAAATCATATGCAAGCCATTCCTGGAGGTGGTCTCTTGCTGCTCAGACAGATGCGATATTCCGCCGCTTCGGCCGACTGCGGCAGCTTTACACAGTCGGCAGACGGCTGGTCTGTCTCACTCACTGGAAAAGGATATGCCCTCACATAAGGGGATGGAGGACGGCGGCCGCCGTCCTCCATCCCATTTTCGTCTATGGCCTATGCCACGCTCTGGTCCTTTGTCATGTCACGCTCATAATGAAGATCTGGCAGGGGTTCCAGCTGTCCCACAGGGCAGGCAGGCACTCCAGCTCAGTAAAGCCCAGGGCGCGGTAAAAGGCGCAGGTCCAGTCATACTCCGGGTAGTGTCCCTCCTGGACGGTCTTGACCTGCAAAAAGGCATAGCCCTGCTCTCTGGCGTATTGATACGCCGCCTCAAAGAGCCTCCGGCCCACCCCCAGGTGATGGCAGGCCGGGCGCACGCCCATCACATAGAGTTCCGCCGCCTGAGAGCCGGTCTGTTTCAGGGCCAGAAAGCCCAGGTCCTCCCCGGCCCAGCGGGCCGCCCAGAAGGGCAAGTCCCGGCTGGCTCTCACATACTCCGCCGTGCTCTCCGGCAGGCCGAACCAATCCGGCAGGTCCGCCAGCACTGAAGCGGCAATGGCAGCCCGCTCATCAGGGCCGTCCACCGGGAGGATCTGGCACCGCCGGGCCAGGTACTCCTCCCGGGTCAGCTCCAGGACCAGGATCTCGATCTCCCGGCCGAACCGCCGGCTCCGCTCCGTCCCCACCTGCCGGAAGCCGGCGGCCCGGTGGATGGACAGGCCGGCGTCCCGCCCGGCTTCAAAGTCGTTTCGCAGCTTGGGAATGTGGTCGGTGATAAAGGCCCGCTCCAGCAGCAGCTCCAAGGCTTTGCGGCCGTACCCCTTCCCCCGGTAGGGGGCGTACAGCAGTACCCCCATGCCCCAGGCTTCCGGCCCGGCGGGCTGGAAGTTGACCTCTCCCACGAAGGCCCCGTCCATCTCCCGCTGGAGATAGGCGTAAAACCGCTCCGGCTCGCGGCCCACCAGGCGGTCACGCTCGGCCTGCCAGCTTTCCGGCGGCAGGTCGATGCACCCGGTGTCCGGATGATAGCCTGGGAAGCTGATCTCCCAGCCCGCGTTGTAGGCCATGGTGGCCGGGTCGGCCTCCATGGCCTGGCGAAACCAAAAGTCCTCCGACTTGGGCAGATAGACCGACAGTTTCTCCCACCGCTCCACGTCCAGGCGGAAGGTCAGCCCGTCGTAGGTGCCGCCCCGGACCTGGCGGATGCCGGGCTTGCGCAGGTACTCGGAAAAGCCCAGCTTGTTGGCCAGGCCGATCATCCGGGTATTGCCCGACCAGGTCTGGGTATACAGCTCCCGGCAGCCCCGGTCCAGCCAGTAGCGCACCCAGGCGGTGAGGGCCTTGGTCCCCCAGCCGCCGGACCAGTAGGCGCTGTCCATAATGTCCAGCCCCAGAGCCACCGGCGTGTCCGGCCCCGGCGCCTCGTCCGGAGCGTGATCCCGCCACTGGAAGTCCTCCGTCATCAGATAGGCGGCCACCGTGCCGATGTGTACCCCCTGGGCGGTGTCGATCTCCAGCCGCCAGCGCAGTTGGTTCTCCTCCGGAACAGCCCTCAGCCGCTCCTGCTGTCTCTGCCGGAAGGCATCTGAGTTCACGTCGGGAAAGGGCTCCCAGGGGGCGTCCCAGAGGCCCCACTCCGTGTCCACGGTATTCCAGCGCACCTCGTCTTCGATGTCGCTCTCCCGGTAGTCCCGGAGAACAATGTCCTTGTATTTGATCTGCATAAACTGATCTCCTCCAAATTTTTTGGAGGGTTTGGGTCTAGGCGCACACCCTCCCGGCGCGCTCCATGTTCTTCTTCATGTATATCCGTCCTTTCTGTCATTTCTATGCGGCCTGGGCCGCCGGCGATATTATACCACTGCCGCTCCCCAGTGTAAAGCAAGGAACAGGCCGGACCCCAATGGGGCCCGGCCTCAGCTGTCAAAAAACCTGTATCATTTGCGGTATACACACCGCACAATTTTTTTGTTATGCCTTGTGATCCTCCACGATGGCGCCGCTGCGGAAGGCGGCCACCAGGGACATCAGGTCGCCGATCTGCTCTTGGAGCTGGCGGCCCACGTCGGTCTCCGCGATCTTCATGCGGTGCTCCATGCGCTCGAAGATCACCGAGGTGGAGGCGATATCCCGGTTGCCCCGGATAGCGGCCGCCCGTCCTGCAAAGGGCTCGTGGGACACAAGGCGCAGACAGGCGGAGTTGTAAATCAGGGTGTAGCCCGCGATGCCGGTGGTCTTTTGATAGGCCTTGCAGAAGCCGCCGTCGATGACCAGCAGCTTCCCGCCCCCCTTGATGGGACTCTCCCCCTTCTTGGACTTGACGGGGATGTGGCCATTGATGATGTGGCAGTGCTCCCCCTCCAGGCCGAACTCCTTCAGGATGCGGTCGCACACCTCGGGGTCGTTGTACAGGCGGTAATAGGCGTTCTTGGGCTCGGTCCAGGTGTCCTCGTCCTTGATGAAGCGCCGCTCGAAGGTGGTCATCCGGTCCCGGCCGAAGATGGGGCTGTTCCGCCCGGCCCACAGCCACCACAGAAAGTCCATGCCGAACTGCCGCTCGTCAGAGCCGGGCTTGCTGTAATAGGCCCGCCGGGCGGTGAGGTCGGCGTAGTCCAGAAATGCCTTGCCGGACAGCTCCCTGCAGCCGATGGACAGCTTCAAAAAGGCCCCGTCCTCCGTCATGGGGATGCAGCCGTGGAAGAGCACGTTGCCGTTGAACACTTTGTAGAGGCTGCCCTTGGAGTACAAAAAGCGCACATGCCGCTGGAGCTTCTGGCTGTACAGGAAGGAGCGGGTGAGCTGAGTGATGAGGGCGTCCTCCTCCGGGGTAAGGGCGTAGGGGTCCTTGGGGTCCACGGTGGGGAAGTCCAGGTCCTCCATGGGGTAGTCGGCGTCCCCGATGCGAACGGTGCCCTTCTCGTCGTCGATCTCGTGCAGCCGCAGCCGGTCGTACATGCCGAAGCTGGGGTAGCGGCGAATCTATCGCCCAGCCCACTGGAA
>JAHZFC010000123.1 GCA_019421525.1 Clostridiales bacterium | reverse complement strand
GCAGCTGATTTGTAATCAGCAGGTCGGGGGTTCGAATCCGTCCACCAGCTCCACTTTTTTGACCGATCGAATATGGAGGAGTACCCAAGTGGCCAAAGGGGACAGACTGTAAATCTGCTGGCTTTGCCTTCGATGGTTCGAATCCATCCTCCTCCACCAGCTCGTCGCAAGCGTCATATCGCTTGCGACGAGCTTTTTTTAATCTTATCGCTCGCTCATTCTGCTGCGCCTCGCTTCCGCCCGCAATCACTTCGTTGGGTTGCGGAGCGGGTTTATTTTCCCGTCAGAGGTTGCCGTTTTTCTCATCTGAGGATGGATGAGACGGCGGCTCTTAGCGCCGTGCCGGTGGCACGGTGCAACCGCCGGGCTTTTCCGCAGAAAAGCGGATCCATCCTCCTCCACCACGTCGGAGCAAGCTTCATATCGCTTGCTCCGATGTTTTTTACATCAGAGCGCGCTCATTCCGCCGCTCCTCCTTCCCAAAACGGCCCCGCTGTGCTGGGCTCCGTTTTGGTGCCGCCCTGCGGGCGGCTTTTTTGCTGTTTCCTCCTCTCCCCACGCAAACCGCTCCGCTGGGTCTGCGCGGGGCCCCCGTGCCGCCCTTCAACGCCTTTCTGCATAGCCTGTCACATGCTCATTTTACTGCTCCCTTCTTTTCCCGCCGGGCACCATTCTGTTCCCGGCGGGTTTTCGATCTCACCGGCCGCAGCCCCTTGCCGAACGCTCTCTTTCCAGAAAAATGCGGACCGCTATAGAACATTTGTTCTATCCTGTGAGTAGGATACTCCTTTCTCCAAGTTCTGTCAACCTCCTTCCCCGCAGAACGTCCCCGCTCCAGTCCCGGTAACGGGACAAGGCGATCCTCCGTCCGGACCCTCCGCTCTTCCGTACCAGGGCAGAAGCAGGCCGGGAGGGGCAGCGTGTCGACGCCGCCCCTCCCGGCCTGCTTGTTTCCAATATCCCGCCTGATCAGCGCGCCTGGCGCACCACGCCAAACAGCACCATCTCCAGCACTTCTCCCGCCGTCTCCAGCAGGGAGTGCACATCTTCCGGCTTTCCCTGTGCCCGGTATTGGGTCACCAGGGAGAAGAAAGCATCCTCCAGGCTCTCCAGGTATCTTCCGGCCTTTTCCTTGTCCATCCCCGGCCGCAGCTCCATACGGCCCACCATCTCCTCCAGGAACCTCCAGTTCAGCTCCCGGATGGGCCTGCGCATCTCCTGGATACGAGACGCCAGCTGCTTGGGCGGGCGCAGCAGGGCGTTTTCGAACACTCGCTTCCGGCCCGGCTGTCCCTCGAAGAAGCGTTCCCGACACAGGAAGAACCCCCGGATCGCCTCCAGCGGCGGGAGCTGGGCCAGCTCGGCGCACTGCCGCTCCAGGTAGGCCCGCAGCGCGGCCATGGTGTCCTCCACGCACAGCAAAAACAGCTCATCCTTGTTGGAGTAGTAATGGTACATCATCCCCTTGGAGATGCCGTGCCTGGTGCAGATGGCCTCCATGGTCACCTGGCCATAGTCGTTGGCCCCGAACTCCTCCATGGCCGCCTGGAAGATCTCACGTCTGCTGCGTTCTTGGCGTTCCTTTTGTGTCATGTTCCGCCCCTTCTTTCTCCGCCTGATGGAGCTCGCCGGCCCACTCGAAGCCCTTCTTCGCCATGAACACCGCGATGATCTCGTTGATGACCGCCGCCGCTGCGATGGTCCCCTGGATGATGGCGGCGCACTCTGGCGCAGGTCTCTCCAGGACCGACACCGCGATGCCGGTAAAGACCAGGGATACCCCGGAGTGGGGCAGCAGCGTGAAGCCCAGGTACTTTCTCACCGTGTCCGGCGCATGGGTCACGGCCGCGCCGAAATAGGCCCCGGTATATTTCCCGATGGCCCGGGCGATGATATAGACCGCCGTGTAGATCCCCGCGCCGAAGATCAGGTGGTAGTCCAGCGGCGCGGCCAGGTTCAGGATGGCCACCACCAGGGCGAAGCCGATCACCGGATCCATCACCTTCATCATGCCGTCAAGCTGTTCTTTTGTGATCATATTGGCAAACACGGTGGAAAAGGCCATCCCGATCAGCATAAAATTCAGCACCGGCGTGGGCAGGATGTAGTTGATCGCAAACCCGATCCCCGCGGACACCAGCAGCATCAGGAGCATGACGGTCAGGGTGCTCTTTGGGGTCTTGGTGTGCCGGAGCATCAGGCCGGTGAGGAAGCCCGTGACGCCTCCGATGAGCACCGGCAGGAACACCAGGAACAGCACCACAGGGACGGGGACCCCCGTGGTGGACAGCTGGGCGGACACAAGGGCGATGACCAGGAAAAAGACCAGCGCCCCCACCAGGTCGTCCAGAGCCGCCATTGGGATCAGTGTCCGGGTCACCGGTCCGGAGGTCTTGAGCTCATTGACCACAGACAGCGACGGGGCCGGAGCAGTAGCCAGCGCGATCCCGCCAAACATCACAGCCAGATACAGCGGCACGCCCGCGAACCAGAAAATAACGCCAAACACCAGGCTGACCACCAAAAATGTCCCGATGGACTCTGTGATGGTGGTGACCAGGATCTGCGGCCCGGCCTTTTTCATCTGTTTCCAGATCAGCTCTGTGCCGATCATCAGGCCCACCGTGCACTCCAGTATGCTTTCTGCCGTGCTGAACCATATGCTGTCCAGCAGCTCCTGGCTCAGCAGGCCCACCGCATGGGGCCCTATGATCATCCCGGCGATCAGCCAGCCCAAAATGGCCGGGAGCTTCAATTTGGAGATCAGTTTTCCCGCAGCCAGGGCGATCGCAATGGATGCCAGCAGACGGAGCAGATCCAAAACAAAGTCCATGTTGCTCTCTCCTTATTCCTTTATAGACGATTCCGTCTGTTTTAATATATCACTTTTAGACGACCCCGTCTGTAAATGTTCTGTGAACTTTTTCGCCCCAGCACCCCCCCTTCTAAGGTCCGCTCCGGTGTGCCGGTCAATGTTTACAAAGGTTTCACATCCTCGGGGTTGACTTGCCCGACCGTCCGGGGTATATTGGATCTTGAGCATTTGGACTGGAGGTATGGCTATGAAAAAACACACCAAGCTGGGGCTTTTGGGCTTGGCGGCAGGCGTGGGCGCCGCGGGCGGCCTGGCCGCCATGGGCAACCTGCTCTACAACCACATCATGGTCCCCGTCCCCCGGGACCCGGCCAGGGACACCACCAATCCCCTGCTCCAGCAGGAGGGCCGCAGGTGGGCCAAGGAGGCGGACGGCTTCCAGTCCGTGGCCATCCAGTCGGTGGACGGACTGCGGCTGTGGGCCGCGGTGGTCCCCGCGCGGGAGGAGACCCACCGCTGGGCCATCTGTGTCCACGGCTTCAGCGACAGCCATATCTCCATGGGGGTCTTTGGCAAGCACTACCATGAGGCGGGGTGGAACGTGCTCCTGCCTGACCAGCGGGGCTACGGCAACAGCGAGGGCGACTGCGTGGGCTGGGGCTTCAACGAGCGGCTGGACCTGGTGGGCTGGATCTCCTGGGTGGTCCGGCGCGATCCGGAGGCGGAGATCCTCCTCCACGGGGTGTCCATGGGCGGGGCCACCGTTCTCATGGCCACCGGGGGCGCTCTGCCCAAAAACGTGAAGGCCGCCATCTCCGACTGCTCCTATACCTCCATCGAGGCGGAGATGCGCCACCTGATGGCCGAACGGCGGGAAAACGGCATCCAGATCCCGCCTCTCCCCTCCCACGTGGCCTTCAGCACCCTGCGGCGCACCACCATGCGCCGGGGCGGGTTCGACCTGCGCAGCGCCGCTCCAGTGGAGGCGGTCGCCCGCTCCAAGACCCCCACCCTGTTCATCCATGGCGCCCAGGACGACTTCGTCCCCGCCAACATGATGAACAAGCTCTATCAGGCCGCCGCCTGCCCCAAGAGCTTCCTGTGGGTGCCCGGCGCGGACCACGCCACCTCCGTCGGGACCGATCCGGGCCTCTACTGGGCCACGGTGGACACCTTCCTGGACACCTATTTCTATCAAAGCTAAAGAAAGCCTGTACCGTGACCGGTACAGGCTTTCTTTTTTGCAAAGGGCACTCTTCCAGGGGCATCACCCGCCCAGATATGCCTTTTTCACGGCCTCATCGCTGAGCAGGTCGGCGCCGGTGCCGCTGGTGACGATCTTGCCCGTCTCCAGCACGTAGCCCCGGTCAGCCACGGACAGGGCCATCTGGGCGTTCTGCTCCACCAGAAGGATGGTGGTGCCCGCCTTGTGCAGCCGCGCTATGATCTCGAAGATCTGGTCCACCAGGATGGGGGCCAGGCCCATGGACGGCTCATCCAGCATCAGCAGCTTGGGGTTGGCCATCAGCGCCCGGCCCATGGCCAGCATCTGCTGCTCGCCGCCGGACAGGGTGCCGGCGATCTGCCTCCGGCGCTCCTTGAGCCGGGGGAACTGCTCATACACCCGCTCCAGCCCCGGGTCTACGGTGGAGTTGGGCTGGGTGTAGGCTCCCATCTCCAGATTCTCCTCCACGGTCATCTGCAGGAAGATGCGCCGCCCCTCGGGCACATGGGCCAGGCCCTGGGCCACGATCTTGTGGGCGGGCACACCCGCCAGGCTCTTGCCCAAAAACTCGATGGAGCCGGTCTTGGAGTGGAGCAGGCCGGACACGGTGTTCAGGATGGTGGACTTGCCCGCGCCGTTGGCGCCGATGAGGGTGACGATCTCGCCGTCCTGCACCTCAAAGGACACCCCCTTGATGGCGTGGATGGCCCCATAGTATACGTTGATGTCGTTGACCTTCAGCACGGCTCACCCCTCCTTTCGCTTGCCCAGGTAGGCCTCGATCACCGCGGGGTCGGCCTGGATCTCCTCCGAGGTGCCCTTGGCGATGACCCGGCCGAAGTTGAGCACGCAGATGCCCTCGCAGATGCCCATGACCAGGCTCATGTCGTGCTCGATCAGCATGATGGCGATATGGAAGGTGTCCCGGATCTTGACGATGTTCTCCATGAGCTCGGCGGTCTCCGAGGGGTTCATGCCCGCCGCCGGCTCGTCCAGCAGCAGCAGGGAGGGATTGGTGGCCAGGGCACGGACGATCTCCAGCCGGCGCTGGGCGCCGTAGGGCAGGGAGCCCGCCTTGTGGTCGGCCAGGTCCTGCATGTCGAAGATGGACAGCAGCTCCAGCGCCCGCTCGCGGGCCGCCTTCTCCTGCCGCCAGTACTTGGGCAGGCGCAGCACCCCGGTGAGGGCGGAGTACTTCTCCTGGTTGTGCAGGCCGATCTTCACGTTGTCCTCCACCGACAGGTCGTTGAACAGCCGGATGTTCTGGAAGGTACGGGCGATGCCCATGCGGTTGATCTGGGCGGTGGTCTTGCCCGAGGTGTCAAGCCCGTCCAGCAGGATGGTGCCCCGGGTGGGCTGGTAGACCTTGGTGAGCAGGTTGAACACTGTGGTCTTGCCCGCGCCGTTGGGGCCGATGAGACCGGCGATCTCTGTGCGGCCGATGGTCAGGTTGAAGTCGTCCACCGCCTTCAGACCGCCGAAGTCGATGCCCAGGTGGCTGCATTCCAAAATAGGGGATTTGTCGATGTCCCGCTCCGGGATGATGGAGTGGCTGGGCACCGGGACCATCTTGCCCTTCTCAAATTTCTTAGCCATCCACGGCAGCCCCCTTTCGTCTGGGGATGATCTTGCCCACCAGGGCACGCAGCTGGGGGTTATTGGTGGCCAGCATGACCAGGATCAGCACGATGGCGTACACCAGCATCCGGTAGTCGGAGAACTGGCGCAGGGCCTCGGGCAGCACGTACAGCACCACCGTGGCGATGATGGAGCCCCAGATGTTGCCCAGGCCGCCCAGAACCACGTACACCAGCACCAGGATGGAGGTGTTGAAGTCGAACTGCGCGGCGCTGACGCTGGAATAGTTCAGGCCGAACAGGGCGCCTGCGGCGCCCGCCAGGGCGGCGGAGGTGACGAAGGCGGTGAGCTTGTACTTGGTCACGTTGATGCCCACGCTCTCGGCGGCGATGCGGTTGTCCCGGATGGCCATGACCGCCCGGCCGGTGCGGCTGCGGATCATGTTGAGCACGATGATCAGGGTAATCATCACCAGAACGAAGCCCACAGTGAAGGTGGCGATGCGGGTGTTGCCCGAGGCGCCTTGGGCGCCCTTGATGATCTCGATTCCGTTCTCCCTCAGACCCAGGTCGTTCATGGTCTTGGTGCCGTCGATGTTCAGGGCGATGTGCAGCCCGTTCTCATCCCAGCCCACCAGCAGG
>JAHZFC010000012.1:312-23534 GCA_019421525.1 Clostridiales bacterium | reverse complement strand
GCGGGTATTCTGCCCTGCACTCCCTTGCCGCTCCTCTCCCATCCAAAACGGAAGGGCGTTTTAGATGGGTACCCATTACGAAAACACATCTCGGCCCATGCGTGTGCGTGGCGTCCACCTGGGGCCCCACGGCAGCCCAGCGTCAGCGGGTGCCGTGGGGAGAGGAGCCGCAGCGGAATGGATGAGCTTTCGCCAAAGGAGGAAGCGAAGGATATGGAGCTTGCGGCGACGAGGGGCTTTGTCCCCGGCGAGAGACTGTCGAAAATCCTTTTTCGACAGTCTCACGCCAGCACCCGGTCCAGATGGGCGGCCTTCAGCGCCTTGTGCAGGGCCACCCCCAGGATGGGGGCGAAGATGACCGCCAGCGCGCCGTTGACCACCGTGGCGGGCAGCTTGGCCACCACCACCGCCCAGCACTGGGCCACGGTGGTATACCCCTCGATGAGCATGCCGTTGTAAAAGAAATTCTTGATGGAATAGGCCACCAGATAGCCCACCGCCGCGCAGGCGGTGGAGGCCACCATGGCGGGGTAGCTGTCCCGCTCCCGGCCCAGCAGGCGGACAAAGACAAAATAGAACACCAGCCCGGCCACCAGGCCGTACATCCCCTTGGTCACCAGGGTGATGGGGGCCTCGGCCACATAGTTGGGGTTGGTCAGGTCATACAGGAAGGACCCCAGCCCGGCGGCCAGAAAGCCCCACCAGGGACCCAGCAGCAGCCCGGACAGGGCGCACAGGATGTTGGCCAGGGTAAAGGCGGTCACGCCGCCCACCGCCACAGGCATGGTGATGCGCAGATAGTTGCCCACAAAGACGATAGCCGTCATCAGGGCCGCGGTGCACAGCTTCACCAAGGTCTCATGTTGTCTCGACGCGCTCATAACGCTCCACTCCTTCATCGGCCGCCAGCCTTGACGGCCCCTCGCTTTGATGTTATTATACTCACATCTGGCATCATTACTATATCCAGTTTATGACTTTTTTACAGGGTCAGTTTGGAGGGAACCTGATGAACGCGTCTTTTCCCCTGCCTGTCTTTACCGGGGACGTCCCCCTGTATGAGCAGCTCTACCGCCACATCGCCGCCGCCATCCAGTCCGGCCAAATCGCTCCGGGAGAAAAGCTGCCCTCCAAGCGGCAGCTGTGCGCCGCCCTGGGGGTGAGCATGAGCACTGTGGAGGCGGCCTATTCCCTGCTGACGGCGGAGGGCTATGTCCTCGCCCGGCCCCGGAGCGGCTATGTGGCCGCCCAGGTGGTCCCCCTGGCCGCCGCCCCGGAGGCCCACGCCCTGCCCGCCCGGGAGGCGGACAGCCCCCTCTCTCCCTGGGCCTATTCCTTCTCCACCGGAGCGGTGGACACCACCGTGTTCCCCTTCTCCTCCTGGGCCCGCATCACCAAGGAGGCGGTGTACGAAAACCCGGAGCTCTTGCAGCGGGGCCACCCCCAGGGGGACCTGCCCCTGCGGGAGGCGCTGGCCGACTTTCTGGCCCAGTACCGGGGGGTGCGCTGCCGCCCGGACCAGGTCATCGTGGGGGCGGGGGCGGACTACCTGCTGTCCCTGGTGCTCCAGCTGCTGCCCGGCCACCGGGATATCGCCCTGGAGGACCCGGGCTACCCCGCCGCCTACGCCACCGCCCGCCACCACCAGCGCCGGGTGGTCCCCGTCCCGGTGGACGGGGAGGGGATGGACCCGGACGCCCTGGATGCCTCGGGGGCACGGCTGGCCTACGTCACCCCCTCCCACCAGTTCCCCCTGGGGGTGACCATGCCCGCCGGGCGGCGCAGCCGCCTGCTCCAGTGGGCCTATGAGGCACCGGACCGCTACCTTATCGAGGACGACTATGACAGCGAGTTCCGCCACACCTCCCGCCCCATCCCCGCCATGCAGGGGCTGGACCGCCAGGGGCGGGTCATCTACCTGGGCACCTTCTCCCGGTCCATCGCCCCCGCCATCCGGGTGGCCTACCTCATCCTCCCCCCCGCCCTGCTGGAGCGGTACCGCCGGGAGTTCCCCCTGGCCGCCTCCACCGTCTCCCGGTTCGAGCAGGAGGCCCTGCGCCGCTTCCTGGTACAGGGGCTGTACGCCCGGCACCTGCGCCGGGCCGGGGCCCTGTACCGGAAAAAATGCGCCCGGCTCACCCAGGCCCTGTCCGCCATCCCGGGGGCCCAGCTGAGAGGACAGCAGGCGGGGCTCCACTTCCTGTTCACCCTGCCCCGGCTGACGGAGGCCGAGCTGGTGGACCGGGCGTCGGCCCGGTCCGTCCGGGTCCACCCTTTGAGCCAATACTGCCACGCCGTCCCCCCCATCCCCTCCACCCTGGTGCTGGGGTTCGCGGGGCTCACCGAGGAGGAGCTTGACCGGGCCGCCGGGCTGCTCCGGGAGGCTTACGCCCCGGCGGAACAGGCATAGCCTTTTGCGCCGGATGGGTTACGGCCCGCTGCAGCGCACTCACTGTCCGTCAAGAACGGCCCGTTCGCACGTTTGCGGGCCGAGAAGTGTTTTCGTCCACGCACATGTCGCGGCCGAAAACAGATTTCACTTTTTTCGCGCCTGCGGGCGCGAACTCTGCGAGGCTTTTCCGGCGAAAAAAAGATCCGTGGAAGCCATGGCTTCCACGGATCTTTTTGTATGTCAGGCGGACTGGATGGCGTCGAACCGGGCGAACATGGCCGCCAGCTCCACACGGGTGGCGCCGCTCTGGGGGGCCAGCCCGGCGTCGCCGCCCTGGATGAGCCCCACGGACACCGCCCAGTTCATGGCGTCCCGGGCCCAGTCGGCCACCGCGCCGGCATCGGCGAAGCCGGCCAGGTGGTCGCCGTCCACGGCGGGGGACCCGGCGTAGCGGTACAGCATGGTCACGGCCTGCTCCCGGGTGATGTCCCCCTCGGGGTGGGCGCCGTCGGAGACGTTGTGCTCCACAGCCCAGGCCATGCCCTTCTCATACCAGGTCTCGCCGCCCTCGGTATCCACTCCGGCCAGACGGGCCAGGATGGTGGCGAACATGCCGCGGCTGCCCAGGACATCGGGGGCGAAGGTGCCCTCACCGGTGCCCTTCATCAGGCCGGCCTGGACCACATACTCCACGTAATCAAAGTACCAGGCGTCCTCGCTCACGTCCCCGTAGGGGTTGTCCCACACGGGCTCATCGCTGCTCTCCACGAAGCTGGCGGACACGGTGACGTTGCCGGCGGGCATGGTGAAGGAATACACGCCCTGGCCCTCGTCGGTCAGCTCCACCGCGCCGGCCGGGCCGGTGACAGTGATGCTCTCCAGCTCAAAGCCCTCCTGGGCCTGGACGGTGAGCTTCACGGTCTCGCCCTGGGCGGCCTTGCCGGGGTCGGCGGTGACGGAGCCGCCCTCCGCGCTGTCCACGGTGATGGTGTACTCGGGGTCGCCGGGCTCCACGGGCTCCTCCTTCTCCTCCAGCTCCACCTGGATGGTCTGGGCGGCGCCGGACACCTCGAAGGATCCGCTCTTGGTCACATAGCCGCTGGCGGACACCTCATAGGTGTAGGCGCCGTCGGCCAGCTCGTAGGTCTTGTCCTGGCTGGGCTCCACCTTCTGGCTGCCGCTGTCGTACACGGTGACCACAGCGTCGGCGGGGGTGACGGTGAAGGTGATGGCGGACAGCAGCTGGCCGCCGCCCTCCACGGCGCTGTCGATGGCGCCGCTGTTCTCCACGCTGCCGTTGTTGACCAGGCTGCCGGAGAGGGTGCCGTGGTTCTCCACCACGCCGTTGTTGGTCAGCTCGCCGGTGAGGGTGACGTCCTCCCGGATCACCAGGCGCACGCCCTGCTTGACGGTGGCGGCGGACTCCAGGGTGACAGAGCGCATCAGGCTGACGGTCTGGCCGTCCTCCGCGCCCTCCAGGGCCCGGAGGGTCTTGTCATAGACGGTGTTGGTGGTCTCGTTGTGGGCCTCGCCCAGCTTGACGGGGTCGGTGGTCAGGTGGTACTTCACATCGGACAGGCCCTCGCCGTTGTCCTTGTTGACCGCTACGTACTGCCAGCTCTCGGGGACCTGGATGTTGGCGGGCGCGCCGCCGGCGGGCTGGGCCTCGGTCCAGATCTGGGCGGCCTCATCCATCTGGCCGCTGGTCAGGGTGAACAGGCTCTCCGCATCGTCCACATTGACCGCGCCCCAGGCGTTGCCACTGGTGGTCAGGCCGTCGGCAGTGACCACGGCGTTGTTGACCACGATGGCCGCAGTGCCGCAGTTCTGGATGGTCACCTGCTCCAGGGTGAGGGAGGGGCGCTCCCCGCCGGTGGCCTGGCTCCAGACGTTGATGCCGTGGCCGGTGTCGGCGTTGCCCACCACCGTCAGGTCCCGGATGGTCACCTGGACGCCGCCCTCCGCGCCGTTTTGCACGCCGATGATGGGGTTGCGGGTGGTGGTGAAGGCGCCGGCCTCCAGCTTGTGGCCGTCGCCGTCCAGGGTGATGTCCTTGTCGATGAGGAACACGGGGGCGTTCTTATTCCCAGTGAGCTCCTCGTTGGTGAATCCGGTGACATCCTTCAGCAGGGTGATGGTGTCGCCGTCCTCGGCGGCCTCGATGGCCTGGGCCAGCGTGTCATACTGCTCGCCTTCGATCTGCGCGGCCTTGTCCGGCTCGCTGGCAAACTCGGCAAAGGCCGAGGGGATCATCGCCAGCACCATGGCAAAGGCCAGAACGGTGGACACGATTCTGTTCTTCATGTACGTTGCTTCCTCCTATTGGAACGTGATAGTTGCCCCTGGTCGCCCGGGGGCCGGTCCCAGGGGCGAGGCCCTGAGCTCGACGGTGGCAAGGTTACCACGGCCCGGCGCCGAACGCAACCCACAATTCCTGTCTGTTCCGTCTGGTTTTTCATCTGGTGCCAGCATCGTCAAAAATGAGAAAATTTCATCAAAACAGCATTGCCCTTCCTTTGTCTGCGCACAGGGCGAAAACCGCCCGGATCTCACCGCTGTCCCCGGTCATTCCCGCTGGCACAGTACCTGCCGCGCGCCTTGCCGCCGGAGATCTCCGGCAATCACGGCCCCAGATCTTTTTGCACGGCCTCCCTGCTCTGCCGAAAAAAATATCCCCGCCGGAGGCCCCGGCGGGGATATGCACTCTCATCTGTTCCATCCTCAGCCCATCGTCAAATACCGGCTGAGGACCGCGGCCAGCTCTGCCCGGGTGGTCCCGCCCTGGGGGGCCAGGCCCTCGTCGCCCCCCTCCAGCAGGCCCTCCGACACCGCCCAGCGCATGGCCCGCTGGGCCCAGGAGGACACCCGTCCTCCGTCCGGGAAGCGGGAGAGCACATCCTCCCCGGACACCGCCGGAGACCCGGCGTAGCGGTAGAGCATGACCGCCGTCTGCTCCCGGGTGATGATGCCCTCCGGGTCTGTCCCGTCAGACACCCCTTCGGCCACCGCCCAGGTCATCCCCTTTTCATACCAGGTCCTGCCTCCGCTGGTATCCACCCCGTTCAACCGGGCCAGGATGGTCATCAGCGTCCCCCGGGTGACGATGCCGTCCGGTCCGAATCCCTGCCCGGTCCCCTGCATCAGCCCCTCCTGGCAGACCAGGGCCACGCTGTCGTAATACCAGTCGCTCTCTTTCACATCGGAAAAGGGGTTGGTCCATGGCCTGCGCTGAAAGGTCACAGTCACCGTCACCCGGCTGCCGGGCTGGCGAAAGGCCCACGTCCCGTCCTGGTGGCGGAGCACCGGGACGCTCCGGCCGTCCTGGTCCACGGCGGCCACCTCTGCCACCTCGTATCCCACGTCAGGGACTGCGGAGATGGTCACCACACGCCCCTCCGTGGGCTGGGACGGGAACACCGTGGTGGTCCCACCCTCCGTCTTTTTGACCACCGGAGGATAGACGTCGGTGCCTGCAGCGCCCTGCGTCACCACCACCGTACAGGAGGCCGTATATCCCCCCTCCGCAGTGGTGGCAGTCACCACCGCCTGCCCGGCCCCCACCGCTGTGACCATGCCCCGGTCGTCCACCACCGCCACCTTCTCATCGCTGGAGGCCCAGGTCACCGTCTGATCTTCGGCATTGAAGGGGTGGACCTGGGCGGTCAGGGCGGCGCTGCTGCCCACATCCAGGTCCAGGGAGGTGGGGGTCAGGCTGACCCCGGTCACCGCCACCCCGGGGACCGCCTGCCAGACCTGCGCGTCATCAGTCGGGGCGGGGGCGGTCCCCTCCCCTCCGGCGGCCAGCGCCGGCAAAATACTCAGGGCAAGTGCAAATGCCGCGCCGATCACCCGGCCGGCCAAACGCTGTCGCTCCATCCCGATCTCCTCCTGTCCCGGACGGAAGGAGCCTGGGCGCCCTTCCGCTTGTCCTCTATCTCGAGCTCACCGGCCCCGCAGGCCGGTGAGCTGTCCTGTTTGCTGTCTGTCAGCGGGCGCCGGCCTGTCCCAAGGAGGAACAGACCGTCCGGCCGGCCGCGGGGCACCCGGTCCGGACCCGCCGCAGGCTTTTCAGACAGGCTCTATTATACGGAATATATTTCTTTCTTTCAACTCTTTTCTCCCGAAAATGGTGTCGCTCCCCGCCATGCGCTTCAAATTTTACCAGGAAAAGCCGATGGCGGAGCTTGTATATCGTTCCAGTTCCTGCGGATACTAACAGCGAGAAATATAAAACGCAGGAGGAATCGTGATGAAAGCAACTGGTATCGTGCGCAGGATCGACGATCTGGGCCGCGTGGTCATCCCCAAGGAGATCCGCCGCACCATGCGCATCCGCGAGGGCGACCCGTCATTGATGATATTGCCGCCGTGGCAGATATTCTGCTCGGGGATGCTGGATCTGGCAAAACGGAACGGCTGGTGTGATACATAATACCGGACGATCGCGGCCGTACCGGATCTATCCCAAAATGTCCGCTATGCTGCCGGCAAGCATATGCAGGACATCCCTCCAGCAGCCAGCGACAGCGATGGAGGACGCGGCGGGACCGGCGGGGACTGCGGAAAACGCCCCGGCCGAAGGCACAGATGCATCCAGGAAGACGGCAGAGGGCAGCAAGAGCGCCCCGGCCTCACGCATACTTTTTCCCCATCCCGCCCACACTATGGTACAAATGACGGGTGGGGAGGGCGGCGTATGGCGTCACTGTGGGAGCGGACCTGGGAGCATCCTGGCTTCCCGGTCCTGGACGGCGATATGAGCACTGATGTGCTGATCATCGGCGGCGGCATGGCGGGGGTGCTGTGCGCCCACCGGCTGCACCGTGCCGGGGTGCCCTATGTGCTGGTGGAGGCCAAGACCTTGTGCAGCGGCATCACCAAAAACACCACCGCAAAACTCACCAGCCAGCACGGGCTGATCTACGACAAGCTCATCCGGAGGTTCGGCGTGGACCGTGCCAGGCAGTACCTCGCCGCCAACGAGGCCGCCCTCCGGGAATACCGGGCGCTGTGCCGGGACGTGGACTGCGGCTTTGAGGACAAGCCTGCCTACGTCTATTCCCTGGACGGCCGGCGGAAGGTGGAGCGGGAGCTGGCCGCCCTGGAAAAACTGGGAGCCCATGGGGAATTTGCGGAGCAGCTCCCCCTCCCCTTTCCGGTGGCCGGGGCGGTCAAGCTCCCCCATCAGGCCCAGTTCCACCCCCTGGAATTCATCTCCGCCATCTCCCAGGGCCTGCGCATCTATGAGCACACGGCCGTGGGGGAACTGGTGGGCACCACCGCCATCACCGACCATGGAACGATCCGGGCCAAAAAGATCATCGTGGCCACCCACTTCCCCTTTCTGAACAAGCACGGCAGCTATTTTCTGAAGCTGTACCAGCACCGCTCCTATGTCATCGCCCTGGAGCACGCCCCGGATGTGGGCGGCATGTATGTGGACGAGTCCCAGACCGGCCTGTCCTTCCGTGATCACGGGGATCTGCTGCTGGTAGGCGGGGGCGGCCACCGCACCGGGAAGCAGGGCGGCGGCTGGCGGGAGCTTCGGGAGTTTGCCGGACGGCACTGGCCCCACGCCGTCGAGAGATACCACTGGGCCACCCAGGACTGCATGAGCCTGGACGGCGTGCCCTATATCGGGCCCTACTCCGCCTCCACCTCCGATCTGTTCGTCGCCACCGGCTTCAACAAGTGGGGGATGACCTCCTCCATGGTGGCCGCCATGCTCCTGTGCGACCTGGTCCAGGGAAAGGAGAGCCCCTACGGGGAGGTGTTCTCCCCCTCCCGGAGCATCCTCCGCCCCCAGTTGGCCGTCAACGGTCTGGAGGCTGCATTGGGCCTGATGGCCCCCACCACGAGGCGCTGCCCACATCTGGGCTGTGCCCTGAAGTGGGATCCCCAGGAGCGCACCTGGGACTGCCCCTGTCATGGCTCCCGTTTTACAGAGGATGGGGAGCTGATCGACGGCCCGGCCACCGGCGGCCTGGGCCGCCGCGCCCACCGGACAGCAAAAAAGGGCGGCACAGGCTCAGCTGTGTAGGCAGGAACTCTTTTGCGTTAAGCCTCACCGTTTGGGGGCAGGAGAGCTGTCATGCTCCGCAAGCTGATCGCGAGCGTGGAGAGGTTGTGCAGCATGGCGGATATGACCGGGGCTAAGACCCCCGTTGCGCCCAGCGCGATCAGGCCGCCGTTAAAGCCGATGACAAAGCGATAATTGGAGCGGATACGCCGCATCAGGGGTTGCGAGAGGGCGCGCAGCTTCACCAGTTCAAAGAGATCGTCCGCCGCAATGGTGATGTCGGCGATCTCCCGGGCGATGGCGGCTCCATCGCTGATGGCGACGCCCACATCGGCTGCGGACAGGGCGGGAGAGTCATTGATCCCATCGCCGATCATCACGACCGTGTGCCCCTGGGCGCGCTCATCCTGGACAAACCGGGCCTTGTCCTCCGGAAGCATCTCTGCCCGGAAGTCATCCCCCCACCTGGGAGTGCATCTCCTCGTGGGCCAGCCCCCGCTCCCGGGCAGCCTGTACCACGGCGTTTGCCATGGAGTGGGGAAAATGTTCCTCCAGACAGGCCGCCAGGCGGAGCATCTCCGTTCCCTTCCGGCCGCTGAATGGGATGACTTCAGTCACCACAGGGCTGGCATGGGTCAGTGTCCCGGTCTTATCAAAGACGATGGTATCTGCCTGTGCCACGGCCTCCAGATATTTCCCGCCTTTGACCGTGACATGGAAGCGGCTGGCCTCTCCCATGGCGGACAGCACAGCCAGCGGCATGGACAGCTTCAGCGCGCAGGAAAAATCCACCATCAGGACCGAAAGGGCCCGGGCGGCGTTCCGCGTCAGCAGACAGACCAGGGCACTGCCCGCCAGAGTGTAGGGGACCAGTTTGTCCGCCAAATGGGCCGCCTGGCTTTCCGCCGTGGATCTGAGCTGCTCCGACTGCTCGATCATGGCCACGATCCTATCATAGCGCCCCTCGCCGGACTGCTGGGTCACCCGGAGGACACACGCCCCCTCCTCCACCACAGTGCCGGCATAGACGCTGCTGCCGGACCGCTTGGGGACGGGGATGGACTCGCCAGTGAGCGACGCCTGGTTGACCATGACCTCGCCCTCGGTGATGGTGCCGTCCAGGGGGATAACGCTGCCCATGCGGACGGACACCTGATCCCCGGGCTGGATCTGATGCAGCGGCACCAGGATCTCGCCGTCCTCTGTTCTGCGCCAGACCCGGTCGATGTTCAGCGACATGCTCCGGGCCAGGTCGTCCACGGACTTCTTGTGGGTCCACTCCTCCAACAGCTCCCCCAGCCCCAGCAGGAACATCACGGAGCCCGCCGTATCGAACTCGCGCCGTACCATCGACAGGCATACTGAGATGCCGTCCAGGACCTCTACCCGGAGATGCCCCCGGAGCAGACAGCGGATAGCCCGGAACAGATAGGGGACGGACTTTATGACCGTATATGCCGCCCGGAGCGGCGCCGGGAAAAACAGAGAGCGGATCGCCTTGAAGGCCACCATCCCCACCAGCTTTTCCTCATAGGCCCGGTTGAGCGCCCGGCTGCTGTGGCCCTGCCCCAGCTCTCCCAGGGCCTTGTCCTGGCAGGAGAAGCCCTTCAGGGCATCCAGCAGGGCCCGGCGCTCCCCCCGGTACTCGATGACTGCGCAGCGGGTCCGCTTCATCTCTTTTCGGATGAGGAATGACGGAAACAGACATTTTTCCCGCGGCCCGCCGATACTGGCCGGGTCCCATCCCGTAGCGGGACTTGAAGGCTGCGGAGAACTGGCTGATGCTGCCGTATCCCACCGCCGCCGCCACCTGAAGGATAGGCTGCCGGGTGGCGGACAGGAGCTGGGCCGCCAGGGCCATGCGGCAGTTCAGGAGGTATTGGTGGATGGGCATCCCATAGAGCTGCCGGAAGCAGGCCTTGAGCACCGTGGCGGACAGGTGGAACCGCTCCGCCAGCTGGGGGATGGTGATCCGCTCTTCCAGATGCCCCAGCATATAGTCCAGGGCCTGCCGGACCGTCTGGATCTGGTGCCGGTCATAATAGCTGTTCCCGTAGGGCCTGGCCAGCTCCGAGCCTCCGGCGTGGACCAGGTAGAGCAGCTCCAGCGCCTTGATGGCGCAGTAGTCTCCCCGGCGCTCCGCCGGCAAACTGTCCAGGGCATTGAACAGCGCCTCGCTCCACAGGGCAGCCTCCACCACAGCGCAGCCATGGTCCGCCCCGGGCGGCTCGCGCTCCAGCCTGGGGCAAAGGCAGGTCAGGACTTCCAGGGCCGTCTCCTTCTCCCCTGACAGCAGGACCCCGCAGAACCGCGCCAGTTCAAAGCGGCAGCGGCACTCCCCCGCCCGGGCGGGAAGGACCAGCACCTGCCCGGGGCGCAGAGCCAGCCGCCGCCCGCCGTACAGTTCCAGGGTGAGCCCGCCCTCCCGGCACAACAGCATCTCCAGCTGCCCCTCCTCCGGGGCGGCCGGGAACGGCTCCGCCGGAGGCGGCCCGTCCAGCAGGTGGACAGTCACGGCCTTCGCGGACAGGGTGGTGCGCTCCCATCCGGTCCAGCGTAACAGCGCGTCCAGCATGGCGCTACTTCTCAAAGGAGAACAGGCACCTTTTTTCATAGGGAGCGGACTGGATGGGCCCCGCTTGGTAGCCGGCGGCGGAGATGACTTGACGCAGGGCCCCCTCGTCCAGCTCCTTTTCAGACAGGATGACTGTCTGGCCCTTGGTGTGGGACGAGGTCACCTTTTTGACGGGCAACGCCTTGCGGACCGCTTCGTTGATGTGGGCCTCACACATCGAACAAGCCATGCCGTCCACCGCTATCGTGTATTGGATCATTTGTAATGCCTCCCTGGATCATATGGTCTCAAGATGATCCCCTTTGATAAAATTTTCCCGCGCTCCGATCCGTGACGCGCCTTCCCCAGATCGCCGGCCGGTAAGATCGGCATTTTCTTTCTGGAGCAGGAAAATGAGAATGCCTCCGTTCATTGTGCCGCTTTGGTTAGTTTCTGCTAACTATTATATATGATCGTTTCATCAAATGCAAGCCCTCTTGTGCCCCATTAACTTACCGGACTGCGGATGTGATATCACAGCCGGCAAGCCAGCAAAGGCGAACCAAGGGGCCCATGGGATACCACATCGAGAAAAGCTCCATACAGGAGGCCCAGGTGTTCCCCCTGTACGCCCGCGCTGTGTACCTGGCAGTCTCCCCACCTGTTTTCCGATCCGCTGTCTGTGGCGCTGCCGGAGCAGTCGGACCGCGGCTTTTTAGCCTCGAAGCAGACGTCCGGCAGCCTGATGCAGACCTTTGGGGCTATGGAGGCGGCAATGGAGCAGAGGGATCCGACCTGGGCGGTGGGGACTTCCCTGCACGGGACCATCTCCGGACGGCTGGTATTCGACGCCGCCCGGCCGGCAGCCGCGGGTTTCCCCGTCATCGGGAAAACCGATGACAAAAAACCGCCGGCGGCAGACCCGTCGACGGTTTTTCCAACTCGCTCCAATCAAGATACGAGGAATAGAGGTCAAGAAAATACGGACTTGCAAAGGGCCCCGTCCCTCCCCTTTTCCCCCGCCCTGCCGCTGCCCGTCCTGGGCAAGGCCGAACGGACATGATATCTGCCCCGTTTGCGCGAGAACGGGAAGCTGCACCGGCAGCACCTGCCACGGCCTAGAGGAAGGTGACGCTGTCTTTTGGCGCCGGATAGGTCTCCTCCAGCATCGCCACATGGGAGAGAAAGGCGGGGTCGTCAAAGTATTTGGCGCAGACGGGGCAGATGCGGACGCAGCGCTGGCATTTGATGCATATGCCGGGGACCTGGGCCACATCCTGCCTGCTGATGGCCCCCATCGCGCCGAAGGCACACTGCTCCACGCAGCTTCCGCAGCGGATGCAGGCGTCCGCTCGGGTCTTTGGCTTGGCCTTCAGGAAATCCACCGGCTGACCGTCCCTGCCTTTTGGGACATAGTAGGGGGCGGCCGCGTCTCCGGGCACCTCCAGCGGGGCGGCGGGGGAGGATATGCGGGCCAGCTTCTCCGCGGTCTGCCGGCACAGCTGCGTCAGCTGGGCAAGGTCATCCCCATTGGGGCGATCCCCGGCCAGCCGGTCGGTGAAGGCATGCCGGCAGACAAAGGCCCCGGCCGAGAGCACCTGAAAGTCCGCATGCTCCAAAACGGCGCACAACTCGGCCAGGGAATGGTCAAAGGAGCGGTTCCCGTAAGTGACCAGGGCCATGGCCGGGGTCCGGCTCCCGGCCAACTGCCGCTTCAGATCGGGCAGGATCTTGTTTGGCAGCTTGCCGGCGTAGGTGGGAAAGGCGAACACCACAAAGTCCTGGCTGCCCCAGGTGTGTGACCGGCCGCGTTCCTCCGGGAGCGTGAAGGGCTGCTCCTGCCACGGGCAGCCCAGCGCGTCCGCAAGTTCCTCCGCCGCAGCGCAGGCCAGGCGCCTGCTGTTTCCGGTGGGACTGAAATAGCAGGCAAATACGCTCTGGATCTTCATGGGCGGCTATCCTCCCTCATATGTCACGATGTGGTCAGGCCTTGTTTGACCATTGGAAATGTGACCAATGGCGAGGGATCTTTTCGCCGGGCAAGGCGATCTGACGCAGCAATACTTTGTGTATTGCAAGGAGGATCAACGCCGCATGGCGGAATAAGACCTGTCTTGTGGGTATGTTGACTTTTTTCAAACAAGGCCTAGGGCAGAGCCTTCTGCTGTAGTTTTATTTTCCCACATCGGAAGGCTTTTGTCACGGCCTATTTCATTCTCAAACCATACATTTTGCGAATGGCCCAACATAAACAATAGGTATTAGACATTGGGAAATGGCCGTTTATAATAAGAGATGACAGACAGTCCGGCGAAACGTCGGCTCCAGCCGCGGACGGACCGTTTTGACTGGGAAGAATCGCCATGGACCGGAAGGGCAGAACGGAAATGAAGGTATGGGAGGTATCCCGCGCCCCTGCCGCATACGGCGGGGGACCGACGGTGAGTCCATTCAGATCTTGCGGGGCTTCATCTTTGGGGACGTGTGCTGGACCGGCAGACTGGACTCCTGCAGGGAGCACGGCATCACTTTCTTCTCCCGCACGGTGCTGGAACAGGGGCGCTGTCCGTCAAGCATGACACAGCGCACCCCTTCCCGGCGGGGTCTGACCAACCAGGCTGCGGTCTATGGTCCCATGCTGCCCCAGCTAGAAAAGCTGAAGGCGGAGCTCAGGGAGATCGCGGACCGCCAGCCCAGCTGCCGGTGGCCTTGGCCATCGTCAAGGGTATGTTGTCCATCGTCGGGGCGACCCAGGTGTACCAGGTGGAGGACGCCCCAAGGCGGCCAGCCTGGAACCGACCGCTGATGAGGCGGCGGAGATGGAGCGCCTGGCCGGCGAGATCCCGCTGAACGCGATCTGCGGCTGGGAAAAAGAAATGAAAGAAAAGGAGATATGGACCATGAAGATCGTACTGCTGGAGGGCAGCCCCAACAAGCACGGATCATCCAACCTGCTGGCCGACTGCTTCAGGCAGGGGGCGGAGGAGGTCGGCCACACCGTGGAGACCATCGATGCCGCCCACGCCGACATCCACCCCTGTACCGGCTGCATCCACTGCGGCTACGAGGGCCCCTGCGTCCAGAAGGATGAGATGGAGCAGATCCGGCCCAAGATCCTCGGCGCGGACATGATGGTGTTCGTGACCCCGCTGTACTACTACGGCATGTCCGCCCAGCTGAAGATCTTGATCGACCGCTTCTGCGCCTTCAACAGCTCCATCCAGCGCAGGCACATGAAGTCCGCCCTCATCGCCGCAGCCTGGAACAGCGACGACTGGACCTTTGAGGCGCTGGTGGCCCACTACCAGACCCTGGTGCGCTATCTGGACCTGACGGACATGGGCATGGTATTGGGCCGTGGCTGCGGCTCGCCTTCCATGACCAAGCACTCGTCCTACACCCAGCGGGCCTATGAGCTGGGCAACCGGCTGAAATGATACGTCTGGCAGACGGCGCATCTGAGAGCCCACCCAGCCCTGCCACGAAAAAGGAGGCCGTATATCATGAAAGCTGTTCATCACCACCAAGGGAGGACCTGGCCATCTGGGACTTTGCCTTAGATCAGGAAGATATGGAGCGGATCGCAGCTCTTGACAAGGGCTGCCCCTCCATGCTGGACACCCGGAAGACCGGCGAGGGCAGCCGGAGGATCTTATCATGAAAAAGCAGATCGGAAGTGCCCTGGCCCTGTATCCCCCCGGCGGGGTGGCGCCATGGTGGACCGCAAGCCCAATGGTTTATGGCCCCGCGATAGCTGCGATCCGGCCGAAGCATCTGCAAAGGCACAAGCCCAGGCGAGGATCTTCTTGTTTCATATTCCGCCCTGGCCAGCACGACCACCGTGCTGAGCGAGACGGACGCCCCCATCGACCTGGTGCTGGTCCTCGATCTCTCCCCAATGAGCAACTCGGTCTCAGGCAAACTGGACAGTATGCTGCGCGCCGTGGAGTCGGCGGCGGCACATATGATGGATCTGAACGAAAACAACCGGGTGGCCATCGTTGCCTATTCCAGCCAGGCCGTGACACTGCTCCCCCTCGGCCACTACAGCAGCATAACTATGACAAGGGACACGGCTGACCCCGGTCAGGCGACGGCGGTGACCTGCACCTATGAACAGGGTGAAACGACTGGCTGCAACACCTTTCACGTCTCATATCAGAATGGAACGCCGGTAAACAAGTATACGCAGATGGGGATCTACGCCGGCATGAAAATTTTGGCGGAAGAGGGGGACACCAGCGTTTCCATAGGAGAGGGCCAGACCCAAGTGACCAGGCAGCCTGCGCTCATCCTGCTGAGCGAGGGCGAGCCAAAGATCGCCAGCACAAAGATATCTGATCCTACTTTAAGTACCGTACAGGCAGACGGCACGATCGTTACGAATAACGAACCGGACCTGTCAACTAAGTTCAATATGGACGACGTCTTTGTCGACCGCGTGGAGATCATGCGCAACAACGGGCGTGCAGACTCCGATGCCGGAAGCTTCAATGACCTCCGCCACGCCCAGGCGTTCGCCACGCTGCTCACGGCGGCGTATATGAAAAAGGAGGTCACCAAGAATTACTTTGGGGACAGCTCTGAGTCCTCCATGCAGGTGTACACGATGGGCATCAACACCGCCACTGCGAACTCCCCGAGCCTGGCGCAGATCGTGCTTGACCCGAGCTCATACCTCGCTGCCGGCGCGTCCAACAAATTCAGCGACGATTTTATCGGTTACGCGAACAGCTATTTTACCACTGATAAAACAGTCAAAATCAAAAATGCGGGAACTGTGGCTACTGGATTTAGCTATGATCATTCACTTGGGCTGACCGGGATAGACGACCTGAAGTACAACGACGGCTACTATGACGTCATAGGCAGCGGCGCTGCTTTTGACTGGGACAAGGTGTTTGATGTCGTCCTCTCGCAGGTGACGCAGAACACCGCAAAAGTGCCCACCCTGGTGGACCAGACCGATGTAACGGGCCAGGAGAGCGGATGGCTCAGCTATACCGACCCGCTTGGGGACTACATGGAGGTCAAGGACGTCAAGGCGCTGATCATCGACGACGTCATTTACCGCACTCGTTCCAGTCACACGGGCACGGTCCATGGGGCCGCCGCCACGATATACACGTTCTCCGGCACCGCCAACAACCCGGTCTACGGCAGCCAAGACCTCAAGGACATCAATATATATGTTACGAAAGCCGCCGACGGCCGGCAGGAGTTCCACGTTGACATCCCCGCCGCTCTGCTCCCGCTGCGCCAGACCACGGTCACCGAGAACGCAGAAGGCCAGGTGATAGGCTATACCCACAACAACGCCTACCCCTTCCGGCTCGTCTACTCCGTGGGGCTGCAGGATGGCGTGCTGGACGAGAACGGCAAAGTGGATCTGAACACAGTGTCCGAGGACTATCTGGAGACCCACACCCAGGAGGACGGCACCGTGTACTTCTACGAGGGGCAATACAGCGGCAACGGGCAAGGGGAGGGCACCGTGGGCCAGGATGACAAGACCATCGGCGACGCCTTTGTGACCTATACCCCGGCGCTGGACAACCCCTTCTACTATGTGGAGGAGGACACGGCGCTGTATGTGAGGAACGGGGATGATCATGTACCGGCAACAGGGCCGTTTGACGAGGATACGACCTACTATTTCCAGATCGCCTACTATCAAGCGGCTGAAGGGGGACAGCAGCTGGCGGAAAAAGTGACGGCCTGGGTCGAGCGGCCGGGCTCCACCCTGCGGCGCTATTCCCTTACCGAAAAAGAGGATCAGCTGTATCTTGAGGCGGGGGCCCCCCGGCTGGGCAACCTGGCCGACTTCCGCAAGGAGAAGGTCGATCGGGATAAGGGCAGCACGAACTACACCGGCACAGCCGACATCTATCTGTACCTGTCCTACACGGGGCAAACTGGAGAAGACGGGAACCACGCATTTCAGGTGTTCCACGGCAACAACGGGCGGCTGTCCGCCCCGCTGCCCGACGGCACCCTGACCGTCAACAAAACGGTGGTGGGGGACGGCCACCACACCGGGGAGCAGGACAGCTGGGCGGACCAGGCGTTTTCCTTCACCATTTCCTATACGCCTGCAGATGGGACAGAAAAAATAACAGAGTCGTTTACCCTGAAAGATAACGAGAGCAAACTGTTCTACGTCGCCCGGGGTACGCGGTGGACGGTCACAGAAAATGCCCCCACGTCAATAGAGGGACACGACTGGACCACACAAGTGCAGGTGACCGGGGCCGGGATCGATCCGGATCACGGAGATGACCCTGCGACAGTCAGCGGCACCATGCCGAAGGGCGGCAGGGTGGCTTTGAACTATACCAATACCCTCAACTATACGCCCACCACAGGCACACTGGCGGTGGCCAAGTTCGTGGATGGGGATACCTCCCAGGCCACCGCGGAAGGCTTCCAATTCACCCTGACGGGGCCGGTGGGAACGGGGGCCTCACAGATTTTCTCCCTTGGCGACCACAATACGCAGCGCTTTACAGGACTGGCCCCCGGCACCTATACCATCACCGAGATCCAGCCCGGCCCGGGCTGGACCGCCTCATACATCGTTACGGGATCTGAGCGCATCGGCGGAGACCGGAATGAGGCCCCGGCCACAGGCTATGTGGCAGTGGTGGAGATCAAAGCGGGCCGCACCACCGCGGTGGCCTTCACCAACCACTATACGGCCCCGGACCCCGTGCCGGAGGACCCAGACGCTGTGACCCTGCCCGGTGAGGCCCTGACTGTGTCAAAGGAGTATACCGGCGATGTGTATGACGGGGAGGTCTCCTTCACCCTGACGGCACGAGACTACGGATCATTGCAGGGAACGGAAGGGACGGAAGGACAGGATCCCCCGTCCACTGAGGTCATCGAAGGTGAGAACGGGGAGCCATCCGATCCCACAGGCGAGACTGAAGTTCCGGATGACAACACGGGCGAGACAGGCCCCACAAACACAGAGGGCAGCACGGATGCAGACGATCCCGCTGCCAAGCCTGGCGCCGGGGCCCCGGATAGCGGGAACGAGAAAGAAGAGGTGGGCTCCGCCGATGACCAACTAACCGCCGAGGGGCCCGCTGCAGAGGGAGCATCGGCTAGCGCCCCGCCCCTGCGGGCCGCTTTGCCTGTGTCGGACAGGACAGACAGCGAGCCAACTGATGATATGACCGATGTGCCGGATGACGTGATGAACGACGATACGAGCCATATGCCGGACGGCGGGACAGACAGCGAGCAAAACACGGTGCCGGACGCCCCCTCAGAAGAGCTGCCGGTAACGGTCCCCATGCCCGAGGGGTCCGTGAACGGGGAAAAGACCGTCACGATCCACGGGACCGGAAGCGCGGAGTTCGGCGGCATCATCTTTGAGCAGCCGGGCGTTTATACCTATACTGTCACGGAGGACACATCCGCCAGCGTCACCGGGGGCAGCATGTATTGGGACGACAGCGAATATACCGTCACAGTGACGGTGTCTGACTTGGATAAGGATGGCACGCTGGAAGCTGTGGCGACCTACCAGAAGGATGGGACCAGTCACAGCTATCATGACCATGCGATGCTCTTTACCAACACCTTCACGCCGGACCCAGAACCCGAACCGCAACCCGGCCTGACTGTCACCAAGACAGCGGACACAGGCAGCATCGAGGTGGGCGAGACAGTGACCTATACGGTCACCGTGGCGAACACCGGAGAGGTGGCGCTGCATAATGTGACGATCACAGATACCCTGTGGGGCCAGGGCGTGGATACCGCTGTCATCGGCGGCACCCCGGTGGATGTGTCGAGCGGGAGCTATACCATCGGCAGCCTTGCCATAAATGCGCGAGTGACCATCGTATACAACTATACGGCAGACAGGGGCGACGAGGGCGATACCATTTCCAACACCGCAACGGCTCGGGCGGAAGACGGTACCACGGACCGGGATACACAGACCGTCACGGTGGAAGAGGACGAGACTGGAAACGGGGGTGATCCTGTCATCCCGCCCACTCCGTCTACCGGGACGCTCCGGATCCAAAAGACGGTGAGCGGCACCGGAGCGGACGCCGACGGCTCCTTCCAGTTCCTCATCACCCTGAGCCGTATGATCACCGGCAGCTATGACGGCGTGTGGTTCGATGACGGCGCGGCTGTGGTCACCATCCAGGCGGGGCAGACGCTGACGATCACCGGCCTGCCCTACGGCGTGCGGTATACCGTCGCCGAGCTGGACAGCGGCGACTATACGGTGACGGCGGAAAACGAGACCGGCACCATTGGGACGCCCAACCGGATCGTGCGCTTCCATAACCATCTGGACGCGCCTGCGGAAAACGTGCCTGACGACACCCCGGAGGACCTGAACACCGAGGACCACATCGCCTATCTCATCGGCTTCCCGGACGGTACCATCCGCCCGGAGGAGGATATCACCCGGGCAGAGGTGGCCACCATCTTCTTCAGGCTGCTCACCGACGAGGCCCGGACGCAATACTGGAGCCAGACCAGCCCCTATCCCGACGTGGACAGCGGCGACTGGTACAACAACGCCGTATCCACCCTGACCAACATGGGGATCATGGAGGGCAAGGATGACGGCGCGTTCCATCCCCTGGACGCCATCACCAAGGCGGAGTTCGCCACCATCGCCGTGCGGTTCTTCGATCACACGGCGGAGTACCGGGAGGGGACCTTCGCCGACGTTGACGCAGCAGTCTGGTATGCCGACTATGTCCAGGCCGCATCGGATGTGGGACTGATCGAAGGCAACGGATCCGGCTACTTTGAGCCCATGCGGTACATCACGCGGGCGGAGGCGGCCACCATCGTCAACCGCACCCTGGGCAGGGTACCCCATGAGGACCATCTGCTGCCCTGGGCAGAGATGATCACCTGGCCGGACAACGCCGATATGCAGGCATGGTACTATGAAGCCATGCAGGAGGCCACCAATTCCCACGACTACTCCTGGACCACGGAGGATGGCGAGCGTGTGGAGCAGTGGACCGGGAAGCTGGACGAACGGGACTGGGCCGCTCTGGAGCGGGAGTGGTCCAACGCCAACTCCGCACCCGGCGGTGAGATCATGCAGTGAGCGAGATCTGTCCAGCTCCACAAAGAGCAGACGCAGCTCGCGCACTGACGGCACGAAAAGGGCGGTACGGCGAATAGCCGTACCGCCCTGAGACTGTCAAGGGACCCGGTCCGGATCTATGGGTCTCCGTCACAGCGGAAAGATATCCCGCCCCCTTTTCCCCGCGCTCCAGCCCCCCCTGGCGTCTTGGCCGTGTGATGACCCCATTCTGCTGTAGTGTGTTCAGAAACGCCTGCTGCACCCCGTTTGGTCTATATTTCGTTTCATCTTATATGCCATTAAATGCCGGTGGCGGAGAGCTTTTGGGTCTATGTGCCCGCCTGTCGGTCCGACCGGCCATCGTTTTAGGGAAAGCATTTCTCACAGAAACTGCGGAGAAGAGTGCCAGATGGCCACAAGTCCAGCTTGCGGAAAGGGAAGGCACAGCCCGTCGGAGCATGCGCTCTGATGGGCTGTGCATTCCCTTTTGTTTTCCTGCTTTGCCGCTTGCTGCCTCTATGACTTCTTTTCTCTCTGTCTCAGGGAGCGCCATGTGGCGAAGCGGAAGTGCCGGTCCAGCCAGTTCCCCATGAGGCCGATCACCTTTCCCATGGTCAAGGCAGCCAGCACGGTCCCGATGCCGAGTCCCTCCAGGCGGCCGAGGAAGAGCAGTGTCATACTCACCGTGACCGCCAGATATGCCCCGTCAAACCCGATCTTGATCTTCGGGTAGCCGATCCCCGTGATCTGCGCCAGCTCTCTCGGAAACAGATCCGTTGGCGCGATCGGGAGCCCGCATCGATTGCACAGGGCAATGCCGAAGCATATGACCACATAGCTGATGACGAAATATCCCATGCTCCACAGAAGTCCTTCCGGCAGCTGGCTGACCCATAGTTCATGTACATCCAGCAGTTTCCCAAAAACAAAGCCCACCACAAAACTGAAAAGGTAGGACAATACGAGCCTCCGCCGCATCACCATCAGCGCCAGCACGAGCGCCCCCTGGAACAGATAGGTCCAGGTCCCAAGCGACAGGATGGGCAGCACCTCCGAAAAAGCGTAGGGCACACTCGAAATGGCGGGGATGCCCGCTCCGGAATACAGCATAAGCACCACCCCAAACGTGTTGATCAGCAGTGCCGCCGCCAGGACAGGTCCCCCCCAAAGCAGCGGCAGTTGCGGCCGAGATGTGCTCTCATCCACGATCCGTCACCTTCCATCCTATCAGATCTTCTGCCTGTATTGTATCTCTAAACATTCAAAAGATAAAATGAATAATTTTAATAAAACGATAGATTTTATCTCTTGTTTTTGCTATAGTCACAGACATACGGGCTGTTGATGAAAGGTCCTTCGACATTAGAAAATAAGGTGGGATCCGATAT
This sequence comes from Clostridiales bacterium, assembly GCA_019421525.1. Classification (GTDB taxonomy): domain Bacteria; phylum Bacillota; class Clostridia; order Oscillospirales; family Oscillospiraceae; genus Enterenecus. The sequence goes on along the minus strand of JAHZFC010000012.1, from coordinate 2,105 downwards.
GAATTTCGATCATCTGCGTTATTTTTTGGAGCTGACCAAAACAAGGCATTATACAAAAGCGGCTGAGCATCTCTGCATTTCCCAGCCCAGTTTGAGCCATGCGATCCGCCAGCTTGAACAGGAGTTAGGTGTCCCGCTGTTTGAAAAGAGCGGACGAAACACGACTTTGACCCGGTTCGGCGAAGAATTTGCAGACTGTGCAGGGCAGATCCTGAGTACGCTGGAGAACTGTACGCAGTCGCTCCAGCTGAGTGCATGCGGCGGCGGCATGATCCGCCTGGGTTTTCTGCGCATACTGGGGATCGACTATATCCCAAGGCTGGCGGCACGATTTTTGTCAGACGCTCCGAATAAAGAGATCCAGTTCTCCTTCCACAGCGAACATACGCAGGCCCTGCTGGACGGCCTCATATCCCGATCCTATGATATGGTTTTTTGCTCCCAGCCCCCCAGGGAGCTCGACCTGGATGCCACACCTGTCGCCCAGCAGGAGCTGGTGCTGATCACGCCTAAAAACCATCCTCTGTCCCAGGAAACCAGCATCGATCTGGCACAGGCCGCTCCCTACCCCATGATCTATTTTGCAAAGGGGTCCGGTCTGCGCGAGGTGGTGGACCGCCTGTTCCATGCCATTGATATGACACCCCAGATCGCCTATGAAACAGAAGAAGACCAGGTCGTGGCCGGATTAGTGGCCCAGGGCTTCGGCATCGCGGTCGTCCCCTATATGGATCTGCTGCAGAAGCTGGATCTGTGTGTCCTGCCGATCCGAACGCCTCAATATAAACGGGAGCTTTTTTTGGTTTATGACAGCAAGAGTTTTTTAACTCCTGCCGCCCATCGTTTCCGTCAGTATGTGATCGACCATGTCGCTATTTGACCTGGCAGACGAGGGCGCAGTGCTCCTCGACCTGGATCCTGGAACCGGCGCTGGGCAAGGCGCCAGTCCGGTGGACGCCAGGACAGAGCTGCCGGTACAGCAAGCCATGGCCAAACTCACTCAGGCCCGCACCTGGTCCTTCGTCGTCCCCTGACTGTCTACCGCCAAAAATGACGGCCTCATCCTTATCCGCTCCCATGGCGGTCGAACAAATCGCTGTCGATCCCCGCCACGTCGTCCAGGGCGATCACCGTACCGTCGGTCAGCACCAGGGTCCGCTCCACCTCGTCGATCCTTTTCAGCCGCCCCGTGGAGGTGACATAGGCCCCGCCGTCCTTTTTCCCGTCGGGCCGGAACCAGGTGACAGACACCTCCGGACGCTCTGCAAGGTGCTCCCAAAGGACCTGCTGCCGCCGGTCCAGCTCCGCCCTGGCATCCTCGTCCAGTTCCAGGCGCCGGTCGGTCAGCCGGGCGGTCTCCGCGATGGCGGCGCTGTGGCCGCTGAGGGCGGCAAAGGGGCTGAAGATGGCCGCCCTGTCCCGGAGGGGCATCCTGGGATGCTTGGCGGAAGTGGGGTGGGGCAGGTGGATGATATCATCGTATGGCATGGTCAGCATCTCCGCTCACACGCGCCTCATGCTGGCGCGCGAAATGATGTTGCTGAGCATAGGCAAAATGGCGCTCGAACTGTTCCGCGGCCTGCCGGCTCACCTTCAAAAACGGGAGCAGCATGTCAAAGGCGTGGAACAGCCCCGGATAGACGTCCGCCTCCGCCTCCACGCCGGCCGCCCGCAGATGTTCCACATAGGCGAGGGTCTCGGCATAGAAGGGCTCGGCGGTGCACACAAAGGTATAGGCGGGAGGCAGCCCGGCATAGTCCTCCCTCCGGGCGGGAGAGGCGTGGCAGGGGACC
>JAHZFC010000012.1:0-302 GCA_019421525.1 Clostridiales bacterium | reverse complement strand
ACGGGCGCGTGGTTGTTCCGGGATGTCTCGGTGTCCTCGTTGTCCAGCATGGGGTAGAGGGGCATCTGAAAGGCGATCTCCACCCCGCCGCAGTCTTTTTCGTACATGCACAGCGCCGCCGCAAGGCCGCCGCCCGCGCTCTCGCCCCCCACCATGATCTGGTCGGAGCGGACGCCCAGCTCCTCCGCATGTTCCCTCAGATACAAAAGGGCGTGATGGCAGTCCATCAGCGCGGCGGGATAGGGGGCCTGCCCGGCCAGGCGGTATTCCGGGGAGACCACCACGGCACCGTAGTTCTTCAC
>JAHZFC010000122.1:6036-6307 GCA_019421525.1 Clostridiales bacterium | reverse complement strand
CGAAGTGGTCGATCTGGCTGACCATGGCCCGGGTCTTTTCGTTGTGGTGGGAGGGGTCCTGGAAGTACTGGCTCACCCGGTTCTTCAACGCCTTGGCCTTGCCCACATAGATGACCTGGCTCCTGGCGTCCTGCATGATGTACACCCCCGGCTTCAGCGGCAGGGAGTGGGCCTTGTCCCTCAGCTCTTCAAATGTCACAGTTTTCCCTCCCTGTCCCAGCGCCGCTCCGTTTTACGGCCCTACCGCGTGAGCGCCGCGAACCGCGCCCCG
>JAHZFC010000122.1:0-5933 GCA_019421525.1 Clostridiales bacterium | reverse complement strand
TCACTTCCGCCGAGGATGTTGATCATGGGGTCCCCGAACGCCCAGGGGCGTTTGGGGAAGGGAGTGGGCCTTGTCCCTCAGCTCTTCAAATGTCACGCTTCTCCCTCCCCCTCCCTTTATCCGGCAAGGTCAAACGTCAAAAAAGCTCTTCACCGTGGACAGCGTCTCCCCGTCCGCCTGGACCAGGGCCAAAAACTCCCCACCCACGCCATAGGCCCGGTACTGCCCCGGCGCGCCGGGGTAGGTGAACGCCGCGCCGTTGCGCACCCGCTTCTCCTGGGCTGGGGTGAGCCTGACCGCAGGCAGGTGGGCAAAGCACCCGTCCACCGGCAGCAGCAGCGTCGCCGGGTCGGCCTCGGCCTGGACCTGCTCCAGCGTCACCGCCCGGTCCAGCCCAAAGCCCGCCACCCGGGTGCGCCGCAGGGCGGCCATGGTCCCGCCGCAGCCCAGGGCCTGTCCCACGTCGTGGCACAGGGTGCGGATGTAGGTCCCCTTGGAGCACACCACCCGGAGCTCGAAGTCGGTCCGGCTCAGCTGCCGCCCCACCTCCAGCTCCCGGATGGTGACAGGCCGGGGCCTGCGCTCCACCTCCCGGCCCTTCCGGGCCAGCTCGTAGAGCTTTTTGCCCTCCACCTTGATGGCGGAGTACATGGGGGGCACCTGGAGGATGTCTCCCCGGAAGGCGTCCAGCGCACCCTCCAGCTCCCGGGCCGTCACAGTCACCCCACGCTGCTCCAGCACGGTGCCGGTGACGTCCTGGGTGTCTGTGACCGTCCCCAGCCGGAGCACCGCCCGGTACTCCTTCTCCCCGTCGGCGGCGTACTGCACCGCCCGGGTGGCCCGGCCCACGAACACAGGCAGCACCCCGGTGGCCATGGGGTCCAGGGTGCCCCCGTGGCCCACCCGCCGCTCGTGGAGGATCCCCCGCAGCTTGGCGCACACGTCCATGGAGGTCCACCCCTCCGGCTTATCGATGATCAAAACTCCGTTGGGCATTGCAGTTCCTCCTTGCGGCGGCCTCCTTTTCGCACGAGCGAAAAGGAGGTAAAAACCAAAGGCTTCGCCTTTGGAACGGTTTCCCGACCCCATTTCTTTTGTCTTGCCAAAAGAAACGGTCCGGAAAGCCTCCCCGGCTTCCCGGGGTCAGGTTTCGCCTGACGGCGACCTACTTTTCGCTCGTGCGAAAAGTAGGCAAAAGCACACTTAGGGGCGAAAATCAGGCGGGCGAAGGACGCGCCCTTATGATTTTCCCCCTAAGAACCCCCATTTTACGGGAGAGCAGGATAGGGTAGTGCAACGTTCTATTTCCGGCGCTGGGGTAAGCCGACACTCCCTACTCCCTATTTCCGCTCGCCGCTCCATTGGCGCTTGAAGTAACACGCTGGGCCCTCGGGGCACGCCTGCTGCCGACATGCCAACCCGGCCAGGCGCTCTACCGTGGGCCGCTGAGAGTACCGATGTGGTCGGCATCAATGGCAATGGCGCAGGGGGTAGGGAGTATCCCAGTTACCACAGCGCCGGTCGTTGAGTGGTAGGCAGCAGACCTTGGTATAGCGCTTTTCTTTGGATCTCAAAAACCGTTTCTTTTGGCGCATACAAAAGAAATGGTTTTTGGAGAATACGTCCCAAGGGCGCAGTCCTTGAAATGGGTCAAGGGCGCCAGACCTTGACCCGCCCCTCAACCGCCCTGCTCCTGGAGCTGGGCGTAGATGGCCTCCAGGATAGCGGCCTCCGCCTCATCGATGGTGCCGTACACCGTGCAGCCCGATGCGGCCACATGGCCGCCTCCCCCCAGCCGGGCGCAGGTGGCGGTGGCGTTCAAAAAGTTGGGGTTGGTGCGCAGGGAGATCTTGCACTCCCCGGGGCGCAGCTCCCGGATGGTGGCCGAGTGGAGCACCCCCTCGATCTGCCCCAAAAAGGCCGCGATGTCCTCCGCGTCATCGTCGGTGGCGTTCGCCTGGGCCATCATGGCCAGGGAGATGGGGGCCACCGCCACCGTCCCCTCCTGGTAGAGCTTCATGTTCTGCAAAATGAGGCTCTCCAGCTTCATCCGCCGCAGGCTCTTGGTGCGGAAATGCTTTTTGTTCAGCGCCTGGTAGGGGATGCCCTGCTCCATGAGAGCGGCGGCCACCCGGTGGGTATGGGGGGTGGTGTTGCCATAGACGAAGCAGCCCGTATCGGTGGACACCGCCACATACAGCGGCGTGGCGATGGCCTCGCTCATGATGCCCAGATGGCCGGCGATCTTCCAGATGATCTCGCCGCAGGCGGCCTTGTCCGCCTCCAGGCAGGTCTCCCGGGCGAAGAACTCGTTGGATGGGTGATGGTCGATCGCCAGGTCGATGCGGTCCTTGTAGGGCTGGGCGTTTGGGGGCAGCAGCCCCAGGCTGGCCACATCCACGCTCACCACGGTGTCCGGCTCAAACCCCGGCGGGGCCTGATGCCCCTGGAGATAGTCCTGGAACATCCTGGTGGCGTCCAGGCTGGGCAGCAGCCAGGCTGTCTTGCCCATGGTCCGCAGCAGCTCACACAGGCCCACGGCGGAGCCGATGGTGTCCCCGTCCGGCCGCTTGTGGGTGAGCAGGAGATAGTTGTCATAGCTTTTGAGGAACTCCGCCGCTTCCAGATAGGTCATGGTCAGTCCTCCTCATCCAGCACGATGTGCTCGTTGGCCGGGTTGGCGGGCTTGACCACATTGGGGTCCCGGAGCATCTCCAGGATGTGGGCCCCCTTGTCGATGGAGTCATCCTCCACGAACACCAGCTCAGGGGTGTAGCGCAAGCTCAGTGCCCGGCCCAGCTCCCGCCGGAGGTAGCCGGCGGCGGACTTCAGGCCCCTGACCACCTCTTTGGCGCTGCTCTTGTCCAGCATGGATACATACACCTTGGCATAGCGCAGGTCCGGTGTGGTCTCCACAGCGGTCACTGATATCATCCCCGTCACCCGGGGGTCCTTCACATGGGGGATGAGGGCGGCCAGCTCCCGCTGGATCTCCTCATTGATCCGTCCGATCCGATTACTTGGCATAAAAGATCCCTCCTATTCCGCCGGGCCGCCCCTGGTGGGCGGGCCCGTCACGCTTCCACGGTGATACACACGTTCCACTGCTCCAGCAGTTCCACTGTCTCCAGGTCCAGCTCTTCCAGCCGCCCCCGGTAACGGGCCAGCCCGTCCTCCGGGCAGCGGGGCACCCAGGCGCTCCACAGCTCCGCCTGTTCCCCCGGGGCCAAATTTCGCTCCAGGTGACCGCGCAGCAGGTCCGTATCCTGCTATGTGGCCCTGAGGTCCAGCTCATATCGGCAGGGCTTCATGGAAAAGCCCAGTTCATCCACCGCATCCCGGCAGTAACAGTGCTCCCGGACGGAAAAGCCGTCCTCCTCCACGGTCACGGCGTGCCCGCCGCGGCCGCTGGTCCGGATGCGGCGAACGCCCGGGTCGTACAGCGGCAGCGGCCGGTCGAAGGCCAGCAGGGTCACATGGCTCATGGCGCGCTCCCTTCCCGCCGGTCACACCGGCCTTGCAAACTCCAGCCGCACTTCTTTTTTCTCCACATCCGTCTGAGAGTATGCGGTCAGATCGAACCCGATCAGAGAAAAGCCCATCTTCCGGTAAAAGCTGATGGCCGGGTGGTTGCAGCTCTGGGTCTCCAGCACCAGGGCGCGGGCCCCGGCCCGGCGCGCCTCACCCACAGCCTGTTCCATCAGGGCCGTTCCCACACCGCTCCTGCGGCGCCCCTCCGCCACCCACAGGTTGCTGACCCGCATCCGATCGTTCCAGCGCTCGTGGCTCAGCTCCAGAAAGCCAACATCCTGGCCCCCTTCCCGAGCGGCAAAGAGCCGGGGCTCCTCCAGCCAGGGCTCCAGCAGGGTATCGGTGAAGGACTTCTCCACCGGGGCGGGAAAGGCCCGGCGCTGGAGCCGGATGGTGACGCCGTCCTCCAGCTCCTGAAGGGCCACGTCATAATAATACCGTGTCCGGTAGCGGAAAAGCAACTCTTTTCCACGGCAGGCGTCGTCCAGCTGTATGATATCCAAAGAGGCTCCCCCCTTCCCGGGAAATCGGGGCAAGGGCTTGGCCCCGCAGCGTCATGAGATTCTGGCAGGGCCTCTGGCCCCTGCAAGGTCTCGCCTTGCGGCGAGTTTCTTTTTGTGCGCACAAAAAGAAACCAAAAATGCGCCGGGGGTCAGGCGCGGATGAACTTCAAGCGCCAAGGGCGCGCTTTTGTTCAAAGCGCCTGCACCCCGGACCCCCATTATTGCGAGGGCCCATTCAAGTAATACATCGTATTCCGACCGGCGTTGAGGTAATAGGATGCTCCCAACTCCTATTTCCGCTCGCCGCTCCACTGGCGATTATAGGACCCTGCCGGTCCCTCGAGGCCCGCCTGTTCCCAGCAGGTTCCAGAGCTAGGCGCTCTACCGTGGGCCGCTGGAATTGCTACCTTTGTCGGCATGAGCGGCAGCGGCGCAGGGGGGGATGGTGTATCCAGTTACCTCAGCGCCGGTCGTTGAGTGGTAGGCAGTAGAACATGGTATAGCGCTTTTCTTTGGCGGTCCGACACCGTTTCTTTTGGCGCACACAAAAGAAATGGGGTCGGAAAAACCGTTCTCCAAGGGCGCCAGCCCTTGGCTTTTGGTGACTTTTTGCGCATTCAAAAAGCCACCCCCCGGAGGGCGTTCCCGCCCTCCGGGGATCGCAAGGGCATTGTCCTTGTCATGCAGAAAGGGCGGGCGAAACCGCCCGCCCCTGCCATAAACTTATACCTCGATCTGCTCCATCTGGAAGGCCTCGATCATGTCGCCCGCCCCACAAAATCAAGAATTTTGTGGGGACCCCGTTTCATCCTGCTCGGGGCAAGTGAATTGCCCCTGCGCCAAGGTTTTCGCCTCCGGCGAAAACGCTTGTACGGCGCTTACCGCGCCGCCCCATCTGCGATGGGGCCCCAGTCGGGCTTATACCTCGATCTGCTCCATCTGGAAGGCCTCGATCATGTCGCCCTCCTTGATGTCCTGGTACTTCTCGATGGTGATGCCGCACTCGTAGCCCCGGGCGACCTCCTTGACGCTGTCCTTGAAGCGCTGCAGGGAGCTCATGACGCCCTCGTGGATGACGATGCCGTCCCGCACCAGGCGGACCTGGGCGCTGCGCATCATCTTGCCCTCGGTGACATAGCAGCCGGCCACGATGCCCACGCCGGTGATCTTGTACACCTGGCGCACCTCGGCCTCGCCCAGGGCCACCTCCCGGAACTTGGGAGAGAGCATGCCCTTCATGGCGGCCTCGATCTCGTTGATCGCGTCGTAGATCACCCGGTACATCCGCATATCCACATGGTTGCGGGCGGCGGACTCGGCGGCGTTCTTGTCCGGGCGGACGTTGAAGCCCACGATGATGGCGTTGGAGGTGGTGGCCAGCATCACGTCGGACTCGTTGATGGCGCCCACGGCGCAGTGGATGACCCGCACCCGGACCTCCTCGTTGCTCAGCTTCTCCAGACTGGCCTTCACCGCCTCGGCGGAGCCCTGGACGTCCGCCTTGACGATCAGGTTCAGGTCCTTCATCTCGCCGGCCTGGATCTGGCTGAACAGCTCCTCCAGAGACACCTTCTGCTTGGCCGCGCCGGTGGTGGCGTTCTTCATCTCCTGCTTGCGCTGCTCCACCAGCTCCCGGGCCATGCGCTCGTCGGCCACGGCGTGGAAGTCGTCGCCGGCGCCGGGCACCTCGCCCATACCGATGATCTCCACCGGGACGGAGGGTCCGGCAGAGGTGACCTTGTTGCCCTTGTAGTCGGTCATGGCGCGGACGCGGCCCACCGCCATGCCGGCGATGATCACATCGCCCTGGTGCAGAGTGCCGTTCTGCACCAGCAGAGTGGCCACGGGGCCCCGGCCCTTGTCCAGGCGGGCCTCGATGACCGTGCCGTGGGCGGAGCG
>JAHZFC010000121.1 GCA_019421525.1 Clostridiales bacterium | reverse complement strand
GGAGCACAACCAGGACATCCTGAAGAACGCCATCACCGACATGGGCAAGGAGTTCGTCATCAACGAGGGCGACGGCGCCTTCTACGGCCCCAAGCTGGACTTCCATCTGGCCGACTCCCTGGGCCGCACCTGGCAGTGCGGCACCATCCAGCTGGACAGCCAGCTGCCTGAGCGCTTCGAGCTGGAGTACACCGGCGAGGACGGCCAGAAGCACCGCCCCGTGATGATCCACCGGGTGGTGCTGGGCTCCATCGAGCGGTTCATCGGCGTCATCACCGAGCACTTCGCCGGCGCCTTCCCCGCCTGGCTCTCCCCCGTCCAGGTGAAGGTGCTGCCCGTCACCGACCGGGCGGCGGAGTATGCCGACGCTGTGGCAGCCAAGCTGGACAACATGGGCTTCCGGGTGGAGGTGGACCACCGCAGTGAGAAGATCGGCAAGAAGATCCGGGAGGCCACCCTGGAGAAGGTGCCCTATATGCTGGTGGTGGGCGACCGGGACATGGAGAACGCCACCGTCTCCCCCCGGCACCGCACCGGCGAGGACCTGGGCGGCATGAGCCTGGAGCAGTTCGCCGCTGTGCTCAAAGAAGAAGTGGACACCAAGACCATCAAGTAAATGAGCAGACGAAAAGCCGCCCGGCCGGGCGGCTTTTCCTGTTTCCGGGGGGAAGGTCTCGCCTGGCGGCGCCCTGCTTTTCGCACAAGCGAAAAGCAGGGAAAATCCAAGGGCTGACGCCCTGGCGTTTCCAAGGACTGCGTCCTTGAGATGCTGTTTTTCCGACCCCATTTCGTTTGGATGCCACAGCAAGGGTGGGCCCTTGCATCCTGTGGAGGCCAGGCCGGGCCTCCGGCGGGGTACTTTCTGCTCGTGCAGAAAGTACCCAAAGACACGCTTAGGGGGTGCGGCCCCGGATGAAGCTCCGGCCAGAGGACGGCCGGGCTCCATAGGGCCAGCGCCCCCTAAGGACCCCCATTTTTACGGGAGAGCAGAACAGGGGAATGCAGTGTCCTCTGTCCGGCGCTGAGGTGATCCGACGCTTCCTACTCCCTAGTTTCCGCTGCCGCTCCGACGGCAGTTGTGAAAACCTGCCTGGCCCTCGGGACACGCCTGCTTCCAGCAGGTTTCCGCGCTAGGCGCTCTACCGAGGGCCGACGGAATTGCTGCCTTTGTCGTCATCAGCGGCAGCGGCGCAGGGGGTAGGGAGTGTCCTGACTTCATGCGCCGGAATATAGAATACATAGAATACAGCATGACTCTATCCTGCTCTCCCGCGGTCAGGGGTCCCCACAAGAGCCCAGCGAAGCGGGTCTTGTGGGGAGAGGACGAGCAAGAAAGCGAACGAATTTTTCACCGTCAGGCGGAAATGGAGTGGAGCGGACTTTGCGAGGACGAGGGGGACCGGGGGTGCGGGCGCTTGGAACGAAAGCGCGCCCTTGGCGCTTGAAGTTCATCCGCGCCTGACCCCCGGCGCATCTTTGCCTACTTTCTGTGCGCACAGAAAGTAGGTCGCCGCAAGGCGAAACCTTGCCGCAGGAGAAGGACTTTGTCCTTCTCCATACACCCCCTCCGGCTGCTGCGCAGCCACCTCCCCCGTCCAGGGGGAGGCCGACGGCGCTGTCAAAAGAAATGGGGTCGAAAAAATAGCATCTCAGGGACGCAGTCCTTGCACTGGGCCAAGGGCTTCGCCCTCGTCAGGCTGAAACTCCGTCATCCTGTCCCGGTACCGCTTGGGCAGGTGGGTGTTCTGGCACCGGGGGTTGGTGCGGCCCTCGATGGCAATGGTCTGGAAAAAACGCCGCCACAGCCGGCGGTAGTGGACCTCCCGGGAGCTGGCCGGGCCGGGGTCGAAGTCCTCCATGGGCAGGATGGCCCACTGCCCGCCCTGGTGGAGCAGGCCCTCCCGGTGGGTGCGGTCGAAGATGACGAAGGCCTCGGTGTTGAACCGCTGGGTGAAGTGGACCCGAAGCAGGGGGAGCACCCGGTTTTTCGGCTCGATCTCCGCCACCAGCACTCCGCCCTGGTCGGAGAAACGGACAAAGCCGGTGTACTTGTGGGCCTCCTCCTCCAGGTGCTGCACCGCCCGGCGCAGCGTGTCCACCCGGCTGTCCCCCAGGTCGGCCATCACGGAGCTGCCCCGGCGGAAGCCGTACTCCAGAAACCGCCAGATGTGGACCTCCCGCTCCTCCAGGCAGGTGAGAAAGGCCCGGCTGGCCAGCCGGGCGGCACCGGGGGAGATGTTCCGGGAGACGCCCTTCCACACCCGGCGGGCCAGGGCCTGGTCGGACTCCAAGCGCCGGGTGTCCCACAACGTGGTGCGGCCATCCTCCGCCGTGAGGAAGCACACCGGCTCCTCGTGTTGAGCGTAGCTTTCAAACACACAGGTGAGAAAACCGGCGAAGGTGCCGTCGTATTCATAGCAGACCGGGGTCCAATTCATGCCGTCCCCTCCCCGTCGAACAGGGACAGCTGCTCGGGCATGGCCGCCATGAGGGCGGGCTTCTCCAGGGCGGCCAGGTGGGCCAGCACCCCATCCTCCCGGAAGCGCAGCCCCTCCCGGAGCCTGCCGTTGCAGGTGAGGAAATACTGGGCCCGCTTGAGCACCACCCCCAGCTTTTTCAGCGTGTCGAAGGAAAGGGGAGCCGCCCGGCGGGCGGTGAGGATGCGCCGGGCGGAGCGCACCCCGATACCCGGCACCCGCAGCAGGGTCTCATACTCGGCGGTGGACGCCTCCACCGGGAACTGTTCCATGTGCCGCAGGGCCCAGGAGCACTTGGGGTCCACCCGGGTGTCGAAGTCCGGGTGGGCGTCGTCCAGCAGTTCCTCCGCCCGGAAGTGGTAGTACCGCAGCAGCCAGTCCGCCTGGTACAGCCGGTGCTCCCGCAGAAGGGGCGGCTGGAACCCCTGGGGGGCAGGGAGCAGGCGGCTGTCCGACACGGGCATGTAGGCCGAGTAGAACACCCGCCTGAGCCGGTAGCGGTCGTAGAGGGCCTGGCTCAGGGTGAGGATGTGCTTGTCCGACTCCGGGGTGGCGCCGATGATCATCTGGGTGGACTGGCCCGCCGGGGCGAAGCGGGGGGCGTGGCGGGACCGGGCCAGCTCCTGCCGGGAGGCAGCGATGTGGTCCCGGATCTGGCCCATGGGGACCAGGATGTTTTCCTTGTGCTTGTCCGGGCACAGCAGGGACAGGCTCTGTTCCGAGGGCAGATCGATGTTGACGCTCATCCGGTCGCACAGGGTGCCCAGCCGCCAGGTGAGGGCCGGGTCCGCCCCGGGGATGGCCTTGGCATGGATATAGCCCCAGAACTGGTATTCCTCCCGAAGGATGCGCAGCACCGCGATCATCCGCTCGGTGGTGTTGTCCGGGCTGCCCAGCACCGCCGAGGACAGGAACAGCCCCTCGATGTAGTTGCGGCGGTAAAATTCGATGGTCAGCTCCGCCAGCTCCCGGGGCTCGAACACGGCCCGGGGCAGGTCGTTGGACCGGCGGTTGACGCAGTACTGGCAGTCGTAGGCGCACACGTTGGTCATGAGCACCTTGAGCAGGGTGACGCACCGGCCGTCGGCGGAAAAGGTGTGGCAGCACCCGGCCACGGAGGCCGACCCCATCCGCCCCCGGCGGGCCCGTCGGTCCAGGCCGCTGGAGGTGCAGGCTGCGTCGTACTTGGCCGCGTCGGTCAGGATGGTGAGCTTCTCCATGGTGGTCATGGCGGTCCCTCCCTTTGAGGATAGAACAAATGTACTATCATTATATCCGAAGAAAAGGGAAAGTCAAGGACGAAGCGGAGGAGCGGGGAGGGAAAGCCCTCTTTGTGACGCTCTCAGGAGAAAAAAGAAAGCGGCGCCCCCGTCAAGGGGCGCCGCCTGATGTCAGCCTTGTTGATCAGCGGGACAGCTGCCTGGCCTGGAGCCGTCCGATCTCCCGACGGACCTTGTCCGCTGTCTCGCCGGTGGTGGTGTCCCACTCGTCAGCCAGCAGCTTCAGCTCTTCCTCCAGGGCAGCGATGGCCCCGGGCAGGTCCCCGGTGATCTGGCAGATCTGGGCGATGCACTCCAGGCCATCCACGAACCGGGGCGGCTTTTGTAGCTCCAGCCCCTTGCGGTAGTATTCCATGGCCTGTTCCCACTGGCAGGAGCGGGCCATGGCGTCTCCCATCTGGAGCCACACGCACCACTCGTCGGGGAAGTCCCGGCACATCTGCTCCCACACTGCCATGGCCTGGTCCCGCTGGCCGGAGTACCACAGCAACAGCCCCTGGTACAAAGGGGTGCGGAAGGTGTGGTCGATAAGAGCCAGCTGCTCCACATACCTCTGGGCCTCTTCAAACCGGCCGTCGTCCATGAGCTGGTCCAGCAGCCACATGCAGCCGTGCCAGTTTTCCGGGTGGCGGGACAGGAAGTGCTGGTACCAGGCGATGAGCTCCTGGTGGTTGGAGGCGTTCCAGTCAGGCAGGCGGCCACCCATGGCCTGCACCAGCTCGCTGTGGGCGCTGGTCAGCTCCCCGTCCCGCTCCAGAGCCATCTTCGCGTAGCTTGCCGCCGACGCCCGGCGCTCCTGGGCTAGATGGTTGTATAGCTCGGCCAGCAGCTCATAGGGCCGCCCGTTGTCCGGCTCCCGCCGGGCCTTTTCCAGCAGGAAGGCCACATCCCGTTCCACCGTGGCCCGGTCCAGCACCCGCTCATCCCAGAGCATGTTCTGGATGCGCTCCATCCGGGTGTCGTCGGTGAGGGCAAACAGCTCGTCGATGGTCACCCCGAAGTAGGCGGAGATGGCGGGCAGCAGCTGCACGTCGGGCAGGGCCGCCTCCCGCTCCCATTTGCTCACCGCCTGGGGGCTGACATTCAGCTCCTTGGCCAGCGCCTCCTGGGTGACCCCCCGCTGAAGGCGGAGAGACTTGATCTTATTTCCCAATTCCATATGAAAAACCTCCCGGTCTGTTGTTTCGCTCGAGCCTGGGCCCATGATACCTGAGCTGGGGAGAAAAAACAATGACCGGGTCGTCCAGCCGTATCTACCAGGAGTTGAGCCGGACTGGACCGGTCGGCCTTTAGCCTCTTCCCGCGCTCTGGTAGACCATGATGCACTGCCTGTCGTTCACGGAGCCGTCCCGTTCTGTCACCGGCTCCGCCCGCTGCCGGAAGCCGGCCTTCAGATGAGCATGCAGGGAGGAGGCGTTGCCGTTGCCCACTTCGGAGCGCAGCGTCACTGGGCCGTCCTGCTCCAGTCGGGCAATCATTTCCCGGAGCACCTGGGTGCCATATCCCTTTCCCCGGTCCTCCGGTCGGGTCTCCAGCGCCTCGATGTGCCAGCGGCGCTCCCCCTGCCACGGGTACAGCTTGACAGCCGCTCGATACCGCCCCTCCCGCGATGCCAGGATGAACAGGAGCCCCCTCTCCTCCTGAAAAAAGGGGCCGTCCATATAGGCCAGGTGCTCCTGCTCATAGCGCGCTAGGGCGGCCTGGGGCGTGGGCTCCTCCGGGTACATCTCCCGGCAGTTCTCCAGCGCCGACCCCCGGTAGACCGCCGAAAACTGTTCCCGGTCCAACCCGTCTGTGCTTGTCCAAACCAAAAGCATTGCCGTCTCTCTCCTTCCTCTGTCCTCCGTACCGGCGAAGGGCTTATACTTCGCTCACCTTATCATACCCGCATCCCGGAAAAAGGACAATGACCCGTTTTCCACCCCGCTCAACCTGTGGTTGTATGCAAAAAGCCCGCCGACACAGCCGGCGGGCCCTTTGTTACATCTTACTCGTGGTCGTGATCGTGGTCACAGCCGCAGTCACACCCGCAGCCGTCCTCGTCCTCAAAGGACAGGGCGAACTTCTGCCCGCACACGGGGCAGTCGATGGAGCCGGCGGCGAGCACCTCGTCGTCGATGACCAGGTCCTCCCCGCAGTTGGGGCAAGCCACCTCGAAGAAGTCCTCGTCCAGCTCCTCGCTGTCCTCGTCATCCTCTTCTTCGTCGTCATCCTCGTCCTCGTCATCGAAGAGCAGCTCCTCCACATCGGACAGGTCATCGGACACGGCGTCCGGCTCCTCGCCGAACTCGTCCAGGGTGGCGTCCACCGTCTCCAGCTGGTCGGCCACTTCCTTGAGCACATCCAGCATCTCGGAGAGGATCTTGGCCTCGCCGGACTCAGACTTGTCCAGGCCCATGCCGTCGAACAGGCCCTGGATATAGGCTACTTTTTCAGTGATCGTCATCATGTTTCTCCTTTTTATCGCAAGGACAAGGTCCTTGAGATCGTTTGGCCAAGGGCTTCGCCCTTGGGAACTTTTGTCCAAAGGCCATTCCACGGCCTCCGGCGGGTGACTTTCTAAACGATCAGAAAGTCACCAAAGGATCGCCGGG
>JAHZFC010000120.1 GCA_019421525.1 Clostridiales bacterium | reverse complement strand
GACCGCGTCCTCAGGCAGGTCGTTGATGAGCTCCACCTTGTAGGGCTCCTCCCTCTCCTCCATGAACTTCAGCGCCTCTTCCCGGGGCAGCTCGAACCGCTCCAGCTTCAGCTTCTCCTTGCAGATCTTGCGCATCTCCGCCTCCAGCTCGGCCAGCTGGTCCTCGGTGAAGGGCTCGGGGGTATCGAAGTCGTAGTAGAAGCCATTGTCGATGGCCGGACCGATGGCCAGCTTCACCTCGGGGTGGAGCCGCTTCATGGCCTGGGCCAGGATGTGGGAGCAGGTGTGCCAGTAGGTCTTGCGGTACTGCTCGTTCTCAAAGGTATACAAATTGTTTTCTTCTGCCATGGTGATTCCTCCTTGTTTTCTGGGGGAAACAAAAAATGCTTCACCCCTGAGCTCAGGGGTGAAGCATCGTCTATGCGATCACGCTGCGCCTGTTCACGACGGCTCCGCGCTTCTATGCTCCACGGTCCCACCCTGCTTGCAGGAGGCATGACCTCCTGCCGCTTTGTGTCCTCCTGTAATGGGAAGGGCCCATCCCGGTCATCCCGGGCAGCTCGGGAGTGGTACAGCCGCCGCGTGTCGCAGGGCGCTTCCACCGTGTGCGCCCCTCTCTGTCCGCCGCTGCGCGGGTTCTTCTCCGTCTGTGCCGTTTTAACGAGGGTACTATATCACCCCGCAGGGAAAATGTCAAGGGCCGGCGCCCTGGGACATACTGAGGGGCCGTAGCCTCTCACCCCTCCTTCGCCCCCAGCAGCACCGGCTGGAGCTGTTCCCCCCGGAGGGCGGCCTCCACCGCCTCCGGTACCAGGGCAAAGTCCGCCACCAGCGAGGTGGGCTTGCCCCGGCAGTCGTCCTGGCCGAAGGGGACGAAGTACACGTTCTTCCGCCCCAGCAGCGCCCCCAGGTCGGGGGCGGTCCCCGCCAGGCCGTCGTTGGTGGCCACCGCCAGCACCAGCGGCCCGCCGTTCCTCAGGTGGGCCTTGGCCGCCATGGTCACCGCCGTGTCCGTCACGCCGTGGGCCAGCTTGGCCAGGGTGTTTCCCGTGCAGGGGCAGACCACCAGCACATCCAGCAGCTTTTTCGGGCCGATGGGCTCGGCGTCCTTCACCGTGGCGATCACCCGCCGGTCGCAGATGCGCTCCATCTCCCGCATAAAGTCGTGGGCATTGCCGAACCGGGTGTCGGTGGCCGCCACTATCTCGGACACGATGGGCACCACCTGAGCGTACCGGGCCGCCACCGCCTCCAGCGTCTCCATGGCCCGGGCCATGGTGCAGAAGGAGCCGCAGCAGGCGAAGCCCACCCGCAGCTGCTCGTTTTTCATACTCCCAACTCCTCCATGATGTGATAGACGGTGTCCATGATGTACCGCCCGGCGCTCACCGGGGCCACCTTGCCCGGCAGGGACAGGGCCCACACCACACGCACCCCCAGGGCGGCGGCGCCAGCCAGGTCCACCCCGCCGGGCTTGGAGGCCAGGTCGATCACCAGCGCCCCCTCCTTCAGAGCGGACAGCTCCTCCACCCCCAGCACCCGGGCCGGGGCGGTGTTCACCACCAGGTCGTAGCCGCACAGCCAGTCGGGCAGGCGGTCGGCCCGCTCGGTGCCCAGGCCCATGGACTGGGCCAGGGACCGCTGCTCATACCGCCGGGCGGCCACCGTGACCCGTGCCCCCAGGGCCTGGAGCCGGGGGGCCAGCGCCCTCCCCACCCGGCCGAAGCCCACCACCAGCGCCCGGGCCCCGTGGATGGTGATGGGCAGCTCCTCCATGGCGATCTGGATGGCCCCCTCCGCCGTGGGCACGGCATTGAGGATGGCCAGCTCCTCCCGGGCGAAATAGTCCCGGAGGACCAGGCCACGCTCCTGCGCCATAGCCGCCAGCTCCGGCGAGGCCATCCCCGCGCACAACAGCTGGCCGGGGGCCATGGCGTCCAGCACCGTGTCCAGCCGGGGCGGCTGCTCCGCCATGGGGGCATTGATCCTGCCCCCCTCTCCGGCGGCGGGCAGGGGCAGGATCACGCAATCCGCCAGCCCGATACCGGCAAGGTCGGGCTGGCAGCGCACCCCTTCCCCCCGCTCCATAGCAAAGGTATGTACTGTGTGTCCATCGTCGGCCAGCAGCCGGGACAGCGCCCCCTGCCGGGGATCGCCCCCCACCACCCAGATGTTTTTCGCCCTCAGCATCCCACGACCTCCTGTTCCCGCGGGGGCACAGCGGCCCCGGTGTTCCGTCCTCAGTCCAGTGTATGTGCCGGGGGGCAAAATGACACCGGGCCCGCTTTGGAAAAGCAGGCCCGGTCGGTCTCACGTCTGACCATGTGATGTTTTCTCTCTTTTTCATTCCTGCCCCGCTAGCCGTCACAGCGGCTTTCCGAAGGTCTGCCGCCAGCTGTCCCGGACGACGATGCCGATGTTGAGCAGCACCAGGGGGGCAAAGGCCAGGGCCAGCGCCGCCTCCACATAAAACCGCAGGTCATCCATATGGGCCGGGATGAGGCTGGGGATGGAAAATACCCCAGCAAAGGCCAGCACATGATACAGGAACAAAAGAACGGACAGGCCGTACACCGCCAACCGGAACCACTGCCCTTTGATCTCCCGCCAGGTGAACCGGACTGCGTTATAGTCCAACACGATCATGATCAGAGGCAGGACCGCGCCCAGGACAGACGATGTGTCTTCCACCCCATTGGCGGTATGGAGGTATACCGATATGGCCAAGAGGCCGATGGTGATGCACACGCCGACCACCTTCTGGGACTTGGTGCGCCCCTTTTTCCGGGGCGGGGTGATACCCAGGGCCTGATAGTCCAGGTCGGTATAGCTCCGGGTGACCAGCCGCCGGCCTTCCTGGCGGCGGCGCAGCCACCTGCGCCCTTCCAGCGCGGCCACCACGAACGACACGGCGAACAGCACCCAGTACCGCAGCCAGCCGGTGAAATACGCCAGGTACAGGAATGTCGCGGCGCTGATCCCAAAGATGATCACGACGGCCAGGCTGGGCTTGCGCACGTTGGCCAGATCCGACCAGGTGGCAGGGGGCAGATCGGGCTTTGTGGGCTTCATATGCTTCATCTCCTCTCATGCGAGGCCTTGTTTGTCCATGGCCCACTCATCTGGAGGTCCCCCATGAAGATCCTGGTATGATCCTATTTTTATCATATATCTTGCACTATGATTTGTCAATCTATATTTACATTATTGTCTAATATGCCCATTCTCGTTTATCCTGAGGAAATGATATGGGGCCCGCCCCTTTTGGGGCGGGCCCGGTGCAACCCTCTATTCACTTGATCTCCACAGCGATAGGCTCCTTCAGCGCGCCCCACTGGGTGCGCTCCAGGGTCAGGATGACGGAGTCGTAGGGGTAATCATCCAAATAAAACATCTCATAGTACACGTCCTCCGTGTCGTCGGTGTTCATCCCGCTGGCATTGCTCTGGTGGGTGCCGCCCTCCGGGTCGGTGTAGGTCCAGTCGAACAGCTGGGGATAGCTTCCCCCGAAGTTGGGCACCCGGAAGCACAGCTCGATGCGGCCGCTGTCCCCGCCCCGCCGCACCTCCTCCAGCGTCACGCCTTCCGGCAGGTTCTGGGCCGTGCCCCTTGTCAGGTCCACCGTCACCTGGCAGTCGTCCTCGTCCAGCCAGGCCATGGCGGTCACGTACAGGGTCAGCCGCTCCCCCTTGGAGAACCAGGGGCTGGCCACCCGCTGGTCAAAGGCAAAGCCGGTGTCCGCGTCTCTGTACCCGCTGATGCCCCCTTCGCTCTCATAGCGTTCGCCCAGCTCGTCCTCCAGATAGAAGTCCAGGTCGGTCAGCCGCAAATCGTTGTCCGGGTCGTCCCGGAGCATCAGCCGGGCGTGGGTGGGATAGACCTCCAGCCGGTCCACCAGGATGCGCTGTCCCTCCACCTCCAGCCACTGTCCCAGCTCATAGGTGCGGCCGTTGATGGTCTTATCCGGGTCGAATCGGAGCTGGAAGGTGAACTGGGTCATGTCCTCCAGCCTGTTCCCTGTGCCCGAGCCGTTCCGGGTCTGGATGGGCTGGACGAACAGGTCCAGCGTCAGCTCATCAGGCACCTGCTGGCCGGCATTGAAGTCCAGGGTGACCTGGCGCAGCGCGCCGTTTTCCTCATGGGTCCCGTGGGTGAGCACGGCGACATTTCCCCCATTTTCCGGCAGGCTGGCGTGCATCACCGTGTAGGGGTACGCCTCGTCCTCGTTTTCCGTGGTGAAGAACAGCTCCACCCGCCGCCGGTCCACGATGGCGTACTCCGCCGTGACGGTGACGCCATCCTTGGTCTGGCTCTGGCCGATGGTCTGGACATAGTCGTGCTCCACCGCCCGGCTCAGGCTGCCCGACCAGTCCACCGCCGCCGCCAGCTCCCCCAGCACCGGGATGCGGGAGCAGGCCAGGGCAAAGGTGGGCACCGTGTTCACCAGCAGCACGAAGGCGGCGAAGGCCCCCGCCAGCGTCCCCGCCGGCACCCCAAACCAGCGGCGGGCCCGGCTGCGCTTGGCCCGGGCCTTTGCCCGGGTGACAGAGTATTCCAGCTCCGGCGGGGTCTGGTCCAGCTCCCGGAGCAGGGCCTTGTATTCCTCGTTTCGGTCCATCATTGACCTCCTTTCTCGTCCGACAGTTCCAGCCGCAGCAGCTCCAGCGCCCGGCGCTGGCGGGTGGACACCGTCCCGGCGGGGATCTTTAATATCTCCGCCGTCTCCGCCAGGGTGTAGCCGGAGAAATACCGCAGGGCCACCACCGCCCGCAGCTCCCGGGGCAGGCGCTCCACCGCTTCTCTCAGGGGCAGGTGGTCATAGGCCTCCGCCGCCGTCTCGGGCAGCTCGTCCAGGGGCAGCTCCCGCTTCCGCCGCCGCAGCTCGTCGTTGCACACGTTGATGAGGATGCGGGTCATCCAGGTGTCGAAATACTCCGCCCGGCGCAGCCGCTTATAGCCCAGCAGGCCCTTGTACACCGCCTCGTCCACCGCGTCCAGGGCGGCGGCCTCCCCGGCCAGATACAGCCGGGCCGTCCGGTACAGCCGCCCCTTGAGTGCCTGCACCCGCTCCACATATTCCCGCTGGTCCAGTTGGATGACCCCCCTTCCATCTTGCTGAAAAAGACACGCCTGTTTCGGACGAAACTCTGCCAGGCTTTTTGATGCTCTTGAAAGGCCCTTTCACCCATTAGACGGGGAAGGGGGCCGTTTCCATTGCCTCGTTGCAAAAAAAAATGCCATGGGATATAATAATCCAATCTTATCACAGCGAGGCGAGAAAATGGAACCCTTGGAACAACTGCCCATCCCCCTGCTGGAGTGGTACCGGGACAACGCCCGGCGCCTGCCCTGGCGGGACGACCCCACCCCCTACCATGTCTGGGTGTCCGAGGTCATGCTCCAGCAGACCCGGGTGGCGGCGGTGCTGGACTACTATAAACGCTTCATGGCCGAGGTGCCTGACGTACACGCCCTGGCCGCCCTGCCGGAGGAGCGGCTGATGAAGCTGTGGCAGGGGCTGGGGTACTACTCCCGGGCCCGGAACCTCCAGGCCGCCGCCCGGCAGATCATGGAGGAACACGGCGGGGTGTTCCCCTCGGACTACCAGGCGGTGCGCGCCCTCAAGGGGGTGGGGGACTACACCGCCGGGGCCATCTGCTCCATCGCCTTTGGCCAGCCCGTCCCGGCGGTGGACGGCAACGTCCTCCGGGTGGTGGCCCGCATCACCGGGGACGAGGGGGACATCACCACCCCCGCCATGAAGACCAGGGTGGCCGCCGCCCTCTCCCCCATCATCCCCCTGGACGCCCCCGGCACCTTCACCCAGGCCATGATGGAGCTGGGGGCCACGGTGTGCCTGCCCAACGGCGCGCCGCTGTGCGACAAGTGCCCGGCCCGGGACTTCTGCGTGGCCCGGCGGGAGGAGCGCACGGGAGAACTTCCTGTAAAAGCGAAGAAAAAGACCCGCCGGGTGGAGGAGCGGACGGTGTGGCTCATCTTCCATGAGGGCCGGGTGGCCCTCCGCCGCCGTCCGGCCCGGGGCCTGCTGGCCGGGCTGTGGGAGTACCCCAACGAGCTGGGCGGGGGGCCCATTCCCCCGGAGTGGGGTATCCAAGCGCTGTCCGACGGGTACGGCTGCCAGGCCAAGCACATCTTCACCCACATCGAGTGGCGCATGACCGCCCGGGTGGTGGAGGCGGCCTCCATCGCCCTGCCGGAGGGCTGGGTGTGGGCGGACGGGGCGCAGCTCCGGGAGGTGTACGCCGTGCCAAATGCCTTCGACGGGGTGGAGCACCTGGTAGAGGAGCGGATCTCCCAGGGCGGCTGATCCTCCATCGTGTTTCCCGGCACGAAATGAGGCCCGTGGGGCCGCCTTCGGCGGCCCCACGGGCCTTACTGCGCTCACCCCTGGGCATACCGGGCCAGGAACTGCTTCGTCCTGGCCTGCCGGGGGTTTTCGATCACTTCTTTGGCGCTCCCCTGCTCCACGATGACCCCCTCGTCCATGAAGATGACCTGGTCGGCCACGTCCCGGGCAAAGGCCATCTCATGGGTGACGATGATCATGGTGGTATCCTGCTCCGCCAGCTCACGGATGACCTTGAGCACCTCACCGGTGAGCTCCGGGTCCAGAGCGGAGGTGGGCTCGTCAAAGCAC
>JAHZFC010000119.1:6003-6765 GCA_019421525.1 Clostridiales bacterium | reverse complement strand
AGGGTACCGTCCTCATTCCGCCTCTGGGGCAGCCGGAGCACCTTCACCTCCATGTCGGAATTTTTCAGCAGGGCCAGGGCCCGCTGGGTGGCGTCCTCCCCGGCCGCGTCGTTGTCCAGGCACACCACCAGCTCCTTGGTGTACCGGCCGATGAGCCGGATGTGCTCCTCCGTCAGGGCGGTGCCCATGGTGGCCACGGTGTTGTCAAATCCCGCCTGGTGCATGGAGATCACGTCGATGTTGCCCTCCACCAGGATGAAGTTGGGCCGCTTGGTGTTCTTGGCGTAGTTGATGCCATATAGTATAGAACGCTTTTTGAAGATCGAGGTCTCGGGGGTGTTGAGATATTTGGGGGTGGAATCATCCATCACCCGGCTGGTAAAGCCGATCACATCCCCCCGCACGTCGATCACCGGGAGCATCAGGCGGTTGCGGAACTTGTCGTAGATCCCGCCGCTCTTCCCGGACACCGCAAGGCCCGCCTCCAGCAGGTCCGCCTTGTCATAGCCCTTGTCCGCCATGGCGCGGATGAGGTTGTCCCACCCCTCCGGCGCCGCCCCCAGCCCGAACCGGGCGGAGAACCTGGGGCTGATGCGCCGTTTTTGGGCGATGTACTCGGCCACCGCCGTCCCCCTGGGGTCGGACAGCATGGCGCGGTAGAACCGGGCCGCCTCCTTGTTGAGCTCCAATATGCGCTCCCGCCGGGCCCGGCGCCGCCCGCCGCCCGGGTCCTCCTCGGGCACCTCCATGCCCTCCTGCCCG
>JAHZFC010000119.1:302-5990 GCA_019421525.1 Clostridiales bacterium | reverse complement strand
TCTCCATGACGAACCGGATGGCCCCGCCCCCCTTTCCGCATCCAAAGCAGTGGAAGATCTGCTTTTCCGCGTTGACGGAAAAGGAGGGGGTCTTTTCATGGTGGAAGGGACACAGGCCCCAGTAGTTGGCCCCCTTCTTGGTCAGGGGCACATAGGCGGACACCACCTCCACGATATCCAGCCTGTCGTTGAGCTCGTCCAGGAATCGTTCCGGGATGGGCATGGTATCCACCTCCTGATGTTATCCAAAATTCTCCTTGTTTATGACAAGGCGCGTCTTTTTTCCGTTTAACGTCCCTCCAGCGGCACTGGACGCAGCACCTGGCCCAGCTCCACCGCCCCAAAGCCCCCCGCGGACAGCTCGGTCATCCGCGCGGAAAAGGCCCCGGCCCGCTCCTCGGGCAGCAGCGCCCGGACCGTCACCTGGACGGCGTACTCCTCGCCGTCCACCACGCCGCCCAGGGCGGCGCATTCCAGCCGGACCCGCTCCAGAAAGCTGTACGGGCAGTCCACCGACAGCTCCACCCACCGGCGCACCACCGACAGCCCCGCCGCGTCCAGAGCATCTTTTGCCGCCTGGGTATAGGCCCGCACCAGGCCCCCGGCCCCCAGCAGGATGCCGCCGAAATACCGGGTGACCACGCAGCAAACGCCGGTCACCCCCTCCTTTTGGAACACCGCCAGCATGGGCTGGCCCGCGGTGCCCTGGGGCTCCCCGTCGTCGGAGTAGCGCACCGGCCCGTCCTTGATGAGATAGCACCAGCAGTTGTGCCGGGCGTCGTGGTATCTCTTTTTCGTCTCCTCGATATGGGCCCGGGCCTGCTCCTCGCTTTCCACCGGCCACACATGGCCGATGAAGGTGGAGCGCTTCTCCACGAATTCCGCCTGGGCCGCCCGGGTGGGGATCAGGTATCCGTCCATGTCATGTTCTCCTTTCCGGGCAAGGGCGGGGCCCTTGCGACCCATCGAAGCCCTGCCAGGGCCTCGCGGTACCGTCAGGTTTCGCCCGACGGCGAGTTTCTTTTTGTGCGCACAAAAAGAAACCAAAAGTCAAAGGCTTCGCCTTTGGGAACGAGTTTTACCAAAAACCATTTCTTTTGTGTGCGCCAAAAGAAACGGTTTTTGAAATCCAAAGAAAAGCGCTTTCCGGCCCTTCGGTTCATCCTTCTATCGACCGGCGCTGAAGTAACTGGGATACTCCCTACCCCCTGCGCCATTACCATTGATGCCGACTAGGGCAGCACCCTCTGCGGCCCACGGGAGTGCGCCTGGTACGGGCACCTAGTGAGAACAGGCGTGTCCCGTGGGCCCGGTAGAGTTCTACGATCGCCAATGGAGCGGCAGCGGAAAATAGCGGCTTCGAGTGTCGGCTTACCCCAACGCCGGACGGGGTGGAATGCACTTCTTATCCTGCGCCCCCGTAAAAATGGGGGTTCTTAGGGGGAAGATCCTGTGAGCGAGGCTTCCGCCCTTTGGAAGCCGTGGTCTCACCCGGATCTTCGCCCCTAAGCGTGCTTTTGCTTCCTTTTCGCACGAGCGAAAAGGAAGTCGCCGTCAGGCGAAACCTGACCGTTTCTTTTGGCGCATACAAAAGAAATGGTTTTTGGTAAATTCGGTTCCCAAAGGCGCAGCCTTTGGTTTTTGGTGACTTTTTGCGCAATCAAAAAGTCACCCGCCGGAGGCCCCACCAGGGCCCCGAAGGGTGGCAAGGGCTTTGCCCTTGCCTATTTCACCATCCACCCCTTGGGGATGAACAGGTCGCTGAAGGTCTCCACCGCGTAGCTGTCCGTCATGCCGGCGATGTAGTCCACCACCGCCCGCTGCGCCCCCTCCCGCACCAGGATGTCCTGGTACTCCGGGGGCAGCTTGTCCGTGTGCTTGATGTAGTAGTCGAACAGCAGGCAGATCATGTCCTCCGCCTTGCCCTCCTCCCCCTTGGCCAGGGGGTTGAAATACACCGACTCGAACATGAAATCCTTCAGCTCCGCCATGGCCCGGGCGATGGGCTCCGACTGGCGGATGAGGTCTCCCTCCTGGCTGTTCTGGATGATGTCCATGGTCAGGGTGTCCAGCCGTTCCCCGTGGGTGAAGCCCAGGGTCTCCAGGATATGTACCGGGATATCCGTCGGGTAGATGATGCCTCCCCGCATGGCGTCGTCGATGTCGTGGTTGATGTAGGCGATCTTGTCGGCAAAGCGCACCAGCTGGCCCTCCAGGGTCTC
Source organism: Clostridiales bacterium (assembly GCA_019421525.1). Lineage (GTDB taxonomy): Bacteria > Bacillota > Clostridia > Oscillospirales > Oscillospiraceae > Enterenecus. The sequence goes on along the minus strand of JAHZFC010000119.1, from coordinate 3,768 downwards.
CGCCGGCTCCCCGGCGGTGTGGCACAGGATGCCCCGGCGCACCTCATAGCACAGGTCGAGGCCTGCCCCGTCGTTCTCCAGCCGGTCCACCACCCGCAGGGACTGCTCATAGTGGCGGAAGCCCCCCTCCACCAGCCGGCTCAGCGCCCGCTCTCCGGCGTGGCCAAAGGGGGTGTGGCCCAGGTCGTGGCCCAGGGCGGCCGCCTCGGTGAGGTCCTCGTTGAGCCGCAGGGCCCGGGCCATGGTCCGGGCGATCCGGGCCACCTCCAAAGTGTGGGTCATGCGGGTGCGGTAGTGGTCCCCCTCCGGCTGGAGGAACACCTGGGTCTTGTGCTTGAGCCGCCGGAAGGACTTGCAGTGGATCACCCGGTCCACATCCCGCTGAAAGCAGGTGCGCACAGGACAGGGTGGGATCTCCACCGCCCGTCCCCTGGTCTGGGTGGACAGGCAGGCCCTGGGGGACAGGGTCTGCCGCTCCAGCTCTTCCGTCCGTTCCCGAATGGTCACAAAGCGCCGCCTCCTCTCTGATCCTTTTATTTTGATATACTGCAAAAGGGGGTCAAAATCCTCTTTTTCGGATCGAACTTTTTGCAATTTTCCCTTTTGTACAAAAGGGCGACGGCTCTTTCGGAAAAGAGCCGTCGGATCGTCAAGTATTCTGTCTGCCTCACAGGTCCCGGTTGTAGATGGCGGCCACATGGCGCCGCCCCCGGAACATGAGCAGGTACACCGCCGACACCCCCACCGCCGACAACAGGAGGGCCACATGGCGCTCCGGCAGCACCGAGCCCAGGGCCCCGCCCACCAGGGAGCCGCCGATGGACCCCAGGGAGCAAAGCATTTGGAAGGTCCCGTTGAACCGGGCCCGCTTGGTGTCCGGGATGTAGGACTGGGTGGCCGCGATGCGGATGTTGTAGGAGGTGACCCCCAGCAGTCCATAGGTGAAAAAGGCCAGGGCCATCAGGGGGATGGGCAGGTAGAGCATCACCCCGTCCAGGGCGGATACCACCAGATAGACGGTGATGGCGATGGCGAACTTCTTCTGGGTGGGGAAGCGCACCTTGTAGTGGACCAGCCCGCCGATGAACCGCCCCACCACCGAGCAGTTGGACACGATGGTGTACAGCGTCAGCGCCGCCACCGGCCAGGCGGCGAAGAGGGCGGCGTTGTTCTGGAAGAATGGCATCTGGAGGGTGCCGCACCCCATGCCGGAGAAGTTGGACACCATGAAGTACAGCGTGATGACCAGCAGCCCCTTCTCGCTGATGATATAGGACATCCCCTCCCGAAAGTCCTGGCTGAACTGCCCCAGCACTCCCAGCTTTTTGTCCGGCGCGGCCTGCCCCATATGGGTCTCCTGGTACCTGATGGTCCGCTCGAAGCAGGCGGCCACGAAAAAGCTCAGCGCGTCAAAGGCGATCAGCGGCTCCACCGTCCCCAGCTGGTCGTAGACCAGGGCGGCGATGGGCTGGGTCATGGCGGCGATGGGCCAGAGCATGCTGGAGATGGAGTATGCCTTGGAGTAGTTGCCCTCGGTGATGAGGTTGGGGTAAAAGCTGTCGTAGGCCACCACATACACCCCGTTGATGGTGCCGATGAGCAGGCAGAAGCCCAGCATCAGCGGGTAGAAGAACCACCCGCTGCGCAAGATCAAAAACAGGATCAGATAGATGACGGATGAGAAGAAATCCAGCCGGTAGATCACCTTTTTCCGGCTCATCCGGTCCAGGTAGGGCCCCGCCAGCAGCGGGGCCACCAGCATGGGCAGCTGATAGCAGACATTGAATAAAGCGTATAAGAAGGTGGACCCGGTGTAGTCCAGCACCATGACGCTCAGGGCAAAGCCGGACAGGGTGCTGCCCACCATGGACACCACGCTGCCCAGGGTGATGACCGTGAAGTCATAGGTCCACAGGGATCTGGTTGGTTTTGTCTCGGACATATTGCTCCTTTCCCGCGCTCTGCGCGGGCCGGGCCGACAGGCCCGGCATCCTCTCTGCCGGCCCGCTCCCCCACGGAAGGGGCGGACCGTATGGGTCTTATGTACGAAAAAGCCTGTCTCCACCGGGGAGACAGGCGCGGAAGGGCAAAGGGTCCGGGGGCCCTTTGTCATCCTCCTGCCGCCTATCTCCGGGCACGACGAATCAAGGCCCCGCCAAACGCGGGCCCCTCCGCCGTGTCTTCCAAAGTTAGGTATATAGCAGGAGCGACATCTGTCCCCAGCCCTCCTTGAAACAAAAGTCCATGGTCAGTATACATGACAGGGGCGTCCCTGTCAACCGGGCAGAGACGCTCAGTCCTCCCAGTCCTCCCTGGGGGGCGTCCACCCCTCCACCATGGGGCCCAGCCGCCCCAGGAGCTTGTCCGGGCACAGGGCCTCCACGTCGATGGTGGCGGTGTAGTCCACCTGCTCCACCTTGGCCTGCTGGTAGAGCATGTCCAGCAGGCCGCCCTTGTCATAGGGGATGTGGATGGTCACCCGACGCACCCGCTCCCCCAGACGCTCCTCGATGGCGGCCAGCAGCTGGTCCACCCCCGCCCCGGTCCTGGCGGAGATGGAGACGATGTCCTCCCCGTGGGGCAGGATGTCGCCGTCCAGCTTGTCGCACTTGTTGAATACCTCCAGCCGGGGGGTCTCCGCCGCGCCCAGCTCCACCACCAGCCTGTCCACCACGTCGGCCTGCTCCCGCCAGTTGGGGTCGGAGGCGTCGATGACGTGGAGCAGCAGGTCGGCGAAGGTCAGCTCCTCCAGCGTGGCCTTGAAGGCGTCCACCAGCTGGTGGGGCAGCTTGGAGATAAAGCCCACGGTGTCCGAGATGAGCACTCTGCAGGTGTCTGAGATCTCCAGCATCCGGGTGGTGGTGTCCAGGGTGTCGAACAGCCGGTCATTGGCCGGGATATCTGCGCCGGTGAGGGCGTTGAGGAGGGTGGACTTGCCCGCGTTGGTGTAGCCCACGATGGCCACCACCGGCACCTCGTTCTTCTCCCGCCGGTCCCGCTGAGTGGCCCGGACCCGGCGCACGTCCTTGAGCTCCTCCTCCAGCTTGGCGATCTTCCGGTGGATGTGCCGCCGGTCGCTCTCCAGCTGAGTCTCGCCGGGGCCACGGGTGCCGATGGCGCCCTCCTGCCGCTCCAGATGCTTCCACATGCCGGTGAGCCGGGGCAGCAGGTATTTGTACTGGGCCAGGGCCACCTGGAGCCGGCCCTCGCTGGTCCTCGCCCGCTTGGCGAAGATGTCCAGGATGAGCCCCGCCCGGTCCATCACCGTCACCCCCAGCTCCTCGGTGAGCACCCGCTGCTGGGAGGGGGACAGGGGGTTGTCGAAGATGACCAGGTCCGCCCCCAGGGTGCGGGCCAGCTCCCGGACCTCCTCCACCTTGCCCTCGCCGATGAAGGTGCGGGGGTCTGGACTGTTCTTGTTTTGCAGCACCGTGCCCAGGCAGGTGCCCCCGGCGGTGTCCAGCAG
>JAHZFC010000119.1:0-292 GCA_019421525.1 Clostridiales bacterium | reverse complement strand
CGGCCAGCTCCTCCAGGGAGTCCTCGTCGGCGTTCTCCGCCGCGCTCAGCCCCGGGCAGTTGAGCCCCACCAGCACCGCCTGGTCGATCTTCTTTATCTTCTGTTCGTCGAACATAACATTCTCCTCACGTCAAGGGCAGGGCCCTTCTGATCCAAGGGCCGAGGCCCTTGGCCCGTTTTGCAAAGGCTTTGCCTTTGGAAGCGTATTTTCCCGACCCCATTTCTTTTGACAGTCACAGCAAGGGCGGGGCCCTTGCCACCCAATGAGGCCCTGCCAGGGCCTCCGGCCTGG
>JAHZFC010000118.1:2731-6834 GCA_019421525.1 Clostridiales bacterium | reverse complement strand
ATGAAAAAAGCCGCCCATACAGGCGGCGCTTGCCGCACCTTGGGACAATTTGTCCCGAAGTGCTGTTTATACAAAGGCGTCCGGGTCATCGAGATCGTCATAGTTGAGGATGTCCTCGTCCTCGTCTGTGAGCGCCTCGTCCGGCACGGTCGCCTCGTACACCTCACATTCCTCGGCCAGCCCGGGCCGCCTGCGGCGGTTAATGAGCTTGTCGAGGGAAAAGGCGTTTTTCTGTTTGTCGGCCTCCGCCGTGTACTTGTAGTTGGGGTGCTGCTTCAAATCGTACTTCTTGGAATAGAACGGGGGCAGGCCCCGGAGTTGCAAGATACACTTGTCACCGGGCATGGTGGCAAGCTCGCTGGGGGTCATCAGCTCCCGGCCCAGCCGCTGGGTATTGAGGTTGTAGCTCTCGGACTGGCCCTTGGAGCGGCCATCCGTCTGCATATAGATGGTGGCCTTCCCCAGCCAGTTCTCCGAGATTTCCTTGATAGTGCTGGACTCCCGGCCCCCCAGGAATACCACGGAATCCATATTGCCTAAAATAGTCTCCGCGTGTTTGTCGTAGATGGCCTTACACTGGGCAAGCTGCTGGTAAAAGAGGGTCAGGCTCACCTCCCGGGAGCGGATGACGGCCACCAGCTTTTCCAGGTTGGGCACCTGCCCCGTGTTGGCCGCCTCGTCCCACAGCACCCGCACATGATGGGGCAGGCGGCCCCCGTACTTGTTGTCCGCCCGCTCACACAGCAGGTTGAACATCTGCGAGAACGCCAGCGCCACAAGAAAATTGTAGGTGCTGTCTGTGTCGCTGATGAGGAAGAACGCCGCCGTTTTCCGGTCTCCCAGCTTGTCCAGCTCCAGCTCGTCATAGGCCATGATCTCCCGGAGCTGGGGGATGTCAAAGGGGGCAAGGCGGGCCCCGCAGCTTATCAAAATGCTCTTGGCCGTCTTGCCGCTGGCCAGCTTGTACTTCTTATACTGCTTGACGGCAAAGCAATCCGGCTTGCGCTTTTCCAGGCCCTTGAACATATAGTCCACAGCGTTCATGTAGTCCTCGTCGTTCTCCTTCACCTCCATGCCGGAGATCATGTCCACCAAAGTATTCATGTTTCTGTCCTCCGGCGGGCCCTCGAAGATGATATAGGCGATGAGGGCGCAGTAGAGCAGGGTCTCGGATTTCGTCCAGAATGGATCGCTCTCCTTGCCCTCCCCCTTGGTGTTGGAAATGAGGGTGTTGACGAACTTCAAGATGTCCGCCTCGTTGCGGACGTAGGCCAGGGGGTTATAGTGCATGGACTTGGAGAAGTCGATGGAATTGAATACCTTGATTTTGTACCCCTTCCGCTGGAGAAAGCGCCCTACCTGGGACAAGGTGCCGCCCTTGGGGTCTACCACCACATAGGACGAATGAGCCTGGAGCAGTTGGGGGGTCAGCCAGAACCGGGTCTTGCCGGAGCCGGACGAGCCCACCACACAGGCGTTGAGGTTGCGGGCGTTGGCGGGATTTTTGGGCCGGGTGTTCATGGTGAGCAGCTCCGTCCCGGTGAGAATGACGTTGTTCTCGAACTTGGGGTCGGTGAAAGGCTTTATATCCTCCGCCGTGCCCCACCGGGCGCTGCCGTACTCTTCATCCCGGCGATACTTCTTCGCTTTTTTGGCCTTGGCGTAGACCACCAGCCGGAGCGCCGCAGCCCCGGCGATCCCCACCAGCCAGTCAAAGGGGTGGAGCCCAGGGGCGAAGTCGGCAAAGGCCGGTGAAATGGTCTGCCCCATGCCGATGAGCTTATGGGCGAAGTCCGCGCCCGCTGCCAGCCGGTAGGCGGTGCCGAGTTTCAGAAAGGCCCACAGGATGAACAGATAGGGCAGGTTGGGTAAAAGGATTTTCTTGACGTTACCGATCTTCACGCGCCGCCTCCTTCACCCGTTCCTGCTCACGGTGGGGCTGCTGACGCACCTGCTCCTGGGCATTTTTGAGCTGCTCCAGGATGGGCGTCTTGCGGGATTTCCCCCGGCGCAGCACCAGATGGAAATACTCCGAGAAACAGGCGGAAATAGCGTCCGCCTGACCGGATTTGAAGAACAGCAGGTATTTTCCCTCTTTGGTCTTGTAGAAAGCGTAGTCCACATTCATTTTGCGGGCCACCCGGTCAAAGAGGGCCGGGGCCTCCACGGGGGCGCTGTTCGTGTTCGCGCCGTGGGCCATCAGTTTCCGCACCGTCTGCCTGCCGTGGGGTGTTTGGTGGGCTTGGTGTGCCTTGCGAATCTGCCGCCCCGCCGACCGCAGCGCCAGGGCCAGTGTCCGGGTGGTCAGCTTGCCCGCCTTCACATAGACCGCTATGGTGCGCCGGGACACATCTTCCTCTACCAGTCAATCACCTCCTCAAATAGCAAAAGCCCTATGGGACAAAGTGTCCCATAGGGCCTACCGTTCCTCCCGCCCCGGCTCCGGGGCGGGCTTGCCGCGCTGGGCGGCGGCCTTGTCGCTCACCTCCTTGCAGGCCGCCAGCCGCTCCCGGATACTCAGTTTTGGGTACTCAAACACCCGGTACTCCTGGGGAATGTCCTCCGGGCCGTGGTAGCGTTCCTCGAACGCCACCCCGGAGCGCATAAGATAGCCGCCGTTCACAAAGCACCCCTTATCGTCCGAGCGCATCTTGCGCCCGTATGCCTCGAAGTCAAAGTAGGGGCGCACGTCCTCCGGTATGTTGATATTTTCCATATCGTCGGCGTAGATATGGCCCAATTCCTTGTCGCTGTCCACGCCAGCATAGAAGTCGTAGCACTCAATATTCATAGCAAGGTTGATGAGATCGGCGGCGCTGCCATTGTGCGCCCCATACTCCACCACAGCCTGGAAGGTGGCAAGCTCGGTGTCCGTCATATCCGAGAGCAGGCGGCACAGGTAGTTGAGCTCGTCCACCGAATCGCTCTGGTTGATACAGTGGCAAAAGCCGCTGAGATTGCTGTCGTGCTCGATTAGAAACACGTTCCGACAGCGGATGCCGTCAACGCCGATCTTTTTCAGCACCTCCTGCATGGCCTCTTTGGTAGTGGGAAATTCCACAGCGATCCCCGCCACCTCACCCTCCCGGATCTTATCCGCGTTGAACAGGCGGGCGGTCAAAGTAACTTCTATAAATCTCTACCTCCCATCGTGCTCCAGGGCGGGGGCGGGGCGCTCCTGCCCCTGCCGCTCCTGGGCCAATTTTTTGTTTGCCGCCTCCATCGTCTGGCGGATCGGGGGCCGGGCGGCCTGTTCCAGCAGGGAAAGACGCTCCGCCAAGTGCTCCGTGCCGCGCCGCATGGAGAGGTGGATGGATTTCTCCTTCTGAAAGAGGAAGATTGCCGCGTCCGCCAGCTTGCCCTGGCCCTTGGCCTCGGCCACGGGCTCCTGCCCCAGCAGGGCCCGGCCCGCATTGCGGACACGCCGCCCGGCCTCGTGATAGTTCCGGCTGTCGCGCCCCACCAGGGCGATGTCCCGGTCAATCGTGGAAATATTGTGGTCGATCAGGCGGTTGACCGCCTCCACCGCTGGCCCCAAATGGAAGAACCGGGCGGTGTGGGCCAGGGCGGAGACGCCCCGCTCCCGGACAGCGGCCAAGGTGCGCTTGCACCCGTCCACAATGGCGGACTTCAGATCGTCCAGCCGTTCCCCCAGCAGGGCCGCGCCGCGCTCCAGCACCCGCACCGCTTTGGTGAGGGTACGCTTGACCGGCCCCTCCCGCACCTCGGCCAGCTCCTTCCGCATGGCCTCAATTTGCCGGGATGCCTCGTCAAGCTGCCGCTCCAGGCCGGTGATCTGCGCCACCATAGCCGCCAGCTCCTTCCTGCCGGGGGCGTTATATTCCTCCATGAGCGCCAGCAGCTCCCGGACGGCGGCCTCGTCCCGCAGGGGGGCGCGGGAAGAATACCGCTTACCCACGGCGGCGCTTGCCCTGGCCCTTCACGGTCAAAATGCCCTCCAGGGTGGTGGCCGTGATGCCCAGCCGCTGGGCGATGGCAATATCGTTTTTCATCTCCTCCGTGACGATATGGCCGCACACCACCAGCACACGGGAGCGCCGGAGCAGGTCGCGGCCAATGTCGATACCGTCCTTGTGCTCCTG
>JAHZFC010000118.1:0-2721 GCA_019421525.1 Clostridiales bacterium | reverse complement strand
AGGAACAGCGCCGGGCAGATGGGGGCATAGCCCGCCTCATAGACAGCGCGGCAATACTGCGCCGCCTGCTCCGCGTTGTCCGCGATGTCGCCCTTCCAGGGGGCGGTGATATAGGCAAGGGGTCTTTTCATGTTCAGATACCTCCAGTTATACATTAAAATGTAGATGTTCTTTGGAATCGTTCAGCCCACCCCCATCCCCGCCCATTCATGGGCGGGGTGTGGCTCTGGAGGATATACCCCCGCCGCGCCGCGCGAGATAGCACAGCCGGGGTGGGCCGTCAAGGGCAAGCCGCCGCAGAGCGGCGGGGCGTTGCCCCCTTGACGGCCCACTCCCGCCTGCGCCGGAATGACGGCGGCGACGGGGGATATATACCGCCAGAGCCCTCTTTTTACGGGGGAATGGGCAGAAAAAAAGCCTTGGGACAAAGTGTCTCAGGGCTGCTTACTTCTCCTGCCAGACCTCGGGATCTCCGGACACGTCCGCCTCGTGGTGGTTGGACGCCTCCAGAATGTCATAGTAGGCCCAATGGCCGCTGGACACGTCCGGAAACCGCACCAGCCCACGGGGGCCGCTGGCGATATAGTCCTGGTCGGCCTCCCGCCCCAGCAGGCGGTTGACGATGGTAACGACTTCAGCGCGGGAGATTTCATCCTCCGGCTGGAAGGTGCCGTCGCCGTAGCCCACCACCCAGCCGTGCCGGGCGGCGTCCTCGATGTACCCAGCGGCCCAATGGCCGGGGGACACATCCCAAAAGTCCTGGTAGTCCTCCATGATCTCCTGGTCGCCGTCCCCGTAGGCGTCGAAGAACCGCACCGCCATCGCCGTGAACTCGGCGCGGGAAATGGGCTCGTCCCCGTGGAACAGGCCGTCGGTGTAGCCCACGGCCACGCCATAGCGGGTCAGGTAGGACACATACCCGGCGTACCATGCGTCGGGGGACACGTCCGGGAAAGTGGCCGTCGTGGGGGCGGAGATGGGCTCGCCCAGGCGCTGGGAAAGCAGGCGGGCAAAGATGGTGGCTGCCTCGCTGCGGCGCATACTCCGCTCCGGCCCAAAGGTGCCGTCGGTGTAGCCCACCACATAGGCCCCGTGGGTTTCCAGCTCCGCCACCTCGGGCACGGTGAGCTGGCCCGCCCCGTCGGTTTCCCCGCGCTCGGTCTGGCCCAGGTCGCCCTTCACGATGACGGAAAGACCCTCCTGGGGCTGGCGCTCATGGTCGGTAACGGTGACGGTGATACGGTTGGCCTCGTCCATGTCCTCGCCGTCCGGCAGGGTGACAGTGATATTGCCCGTGGAGCCGATGGAGATACCGGCGTCAGGTATGGGACGTTTTGTCTCATAGTCCTCCACCTTCACGGTGAGGGTGTGGCGGTTGCCGTCGGCGTCCTCCCAGCCCACGGTGCCCTTGCCGTCCTCGTTGGTGAAATCCGAGCCGCCGGGGACAGTGAGCTGCCCGGCGGAATCCGTCTTGCCGCTGCTGGAATTGTCGTTGCGGTCAGTGACGGCGATGCCCATACCTACCACCGGGGACTCGTCCTTGACGAGCTGGACGCGGATGGTAGTTTGGTCGGCGTAGTCCAGCAAGCGGCCAGAGGGCAGCCGGATGGACAGGGACTCGTCGCCGTTCAGTGTGACGGTGGCTCCGGCCACGGGGTTTTTGGTATCGGTGTCGCTGACCGTCACCAGATACCCGCCCACGATGGCCTCGCCGTGCTCGTCCGTGGTGGATTGATTGTAGATTTTCTCAATGGGCTCCTCCTCCAGCTTTTCGCCGCAGGTGGTACACTCCTTATGCCTGGAGCCCTCGGAATCCGTGGTGGGCTCCACATCCACGATCCAGTCGCTGGGGGTGTGGCCAGTGGGGTCGGTATAGGCCCCGTCGTAGCTATCGCCGCAGCGGGAGCAGGTGTAGGTGGTATGGCCCATGCCCTCGCAGGTGGGGGCGGTCACTTCCTCCTGGTAGTCGTGGCCCAGGGCGTTTTCAATCACAGCCCCGCACTTCTCGCAGAGCTGGGGCTCGGTGCAGGTGGCGGGAGCGCCGGGCACATGGCCCGCCGCCGCGTCACCCTCCAGACGGGTCGCGCCGCAGCGGACGCAGCGGAACTCCAGCACCCCCTCGCCGGTGCAGGTGGCGTTGGTGACGAGGGTGCCCTCGTCCCAGCTATGGCCCAGCGGGGACGTGTAGTCCGTGATAAAGCTGGAGCCGCAGCCCTCGCAGATATGGAGGGTGCGCCCGCCGCCCTCACAGGTGGCCGGGGTGGTCTTGCTTACATAGTTGTGAGGCAGCGCGGCGGTGATGTCCTCGATGTGGCGCTCCCCACAGACGGTACACTCCCGCAGGGTGTAGCCGGGGCTGGTGCAGGTGGCGGCGATGGTGGAAGTGGAGAACGTATGCTCCCCCTGGGGGATGGTGGTCTCCTTGGTATCCCCGCACCGCTGGCAGATGTCCAGGGTCTTGCCGGGCACCTCACAGGTTGCCTCCCGGATGACGGAGCTCTGGTAGGCGTGGCCCAGGGCCGCCTCATAGTCCCGCTTTTCAATCTTGCCGCACTCGATGCACAGATAGCGGTCATAGCCCAGGGTCAGGCAGGTGGGGTCTACGCTGTCCAGCAGCGTCCAGTTGTGGTTCTCGCCGCAGCCCTTGTCGGAGCAGCAGTCGCCACCGCAGTCCGGGTCCTGACAGCCGCAGTCGGGATTGCCGCAGCCGCAGGTGCAGGA
>JAHZFC010000117.1 GCA_019421525.1 Clostridiales bacterium | reverse complement strand
GCCTGCTGTCCGGCGGGCAGCGCCAGGCCCTCACCCTGCTCATGGCCACCCTGGTCAAGCCCAAGCTGCTGCTGCTGGACGAGCACACCGCCGCTCTGGACCCCAAGACGGCGGCCAAGGTGCTGGACGCCACAGAGAAGATCGTCCAGCGGGACCATCTCACCACCCTGATGATCACCCACAACATGCGGGACGCCATCGCCCACGGCAACCGGCTGGTGATGATGTACGAGGGGAACATCGCCCTGGACATCTCCGGAGAGGACAAGAAAAAGCTCACCGTGGAGGACCTTTTGGCTAAGTTTGGCCAGGCCACCGGCTCCACCGAGGCGGACGACAAGCTGCTGCTGGGGTAGACCGGCTCCTCCATCCCCCGCTTCTGCGGGGCGGCGCAGATGCGCCGTACAAGCATTTTTGCCAGAGGCAAAAATCTTGGCGCAGGGCGGATCCACTCCGCCCGAGCAGGATGATCCCTTCGGGGTCCCCGCAGGCAGGGCCTGTGGGGCGGACCTTTTGGCTAAGTTTGGCCAGGCCACCGGCTCCACCGAGGCGGACGACAAGCTGCTGCTGGGCTGAATGCACCAACAAGCACACACCACACCCAAAACGCCCCCGGGCGCTCCAATGGAGCGCCCGGGGGCGTTTTCTATCTGATCATCGTGCGGCGGGCCGTTACCCCACCGCAGCCTCCTCCGCGTTGAAGGAGACCTGGAACAGGTCGCCGGTGGTGTCGTCGGCAAAATACTCCTCAAAGAAGATGGCATAGTCCCTGGCCCCGGCGGGCACCGCGTAGAGCAGGATCCCAGTTCGCTCCTCGTTGATGCCCAGGTCATAGGAGGCGGGAAGCTGCTGCTCACTGACCGAGTGGTAGCTGTACTCCCCGTTCTCATTGGCCTGGGTCTGGTACAGGGGGAAGGCGTAATTCTCGTCCTCAGCCTCCCCGTCCTGGAGGTCCCACTGCACCTGGAAGTCGGCCACGAACATGGGTTGGCTCACGGTGGTGTTGTTGTGCAGGGTGATCTCCACCACCAGGAATTTGCACCCGTCGGCCGGGGCCGCCCGGTCATAGTATTCCGTGAGATAGGGCATGCCCTCCCCGGCGGCGGTCAGGCCATCGAACTCCTGGGCGGTGTAGGCGCTGTTGATGGTGTAGTCGAAAAAGGCGGTGTGCATGGTGTCCCCGATATAGCCGCTGGCATATCCGTCCTCCGGATAGCCCACTCCGGAGCCCGTATCGGGGCTCTCCGCCGGGGCGGGGTCGGCGGTGCTATCCAGCAGGTCGCCCACACTGTTTGGCAAGCTGCCGCAGGCGGACAGAGACAGCACAAAGGCCAGGCTCAGAAGCAGGGCCAGGTACTTTTTCATGTTCAAGCTCCCCTTACTCTCTTTTTGGACTGTCTTTTTCAGCACAGCTTGGCCCCGGCGGGGATGGCGTCGTCCACCATGATGAGGTGGAGCTTCTCCTCGCCGTGCTCGGTGTGGACCGCGGAGATGAGCATACCGTTGGACTCCAGCCCCATCATCTTCCGGGGGGGCAGGTTGACGATGGCCACCAGGGTCTTGCCCACCAGGTCCTCCGGCTTGTAGTACATGGCGATGCCGGACAGGATCTGCCGGTCGGTGCCGGTGCCGTCATCCAGGGTAAAGCGCAGCAGCTTGTTGGATTTTTTCACGTTCTCGCAGGCCTTCACCTTCACCGCCCGGAAGTCGCTCTTGCAGAAGGTGTCGAAGTCCACCTTTTCCGTGAGCTGGGGCTCCACCTCCACGGCGGGCAGGGCGGCGCGCTTGGCGGCCTCGGCGGCCGCTTCCAGCTCCTGGAGGGCCTTGTCCGCATCCACCCGGGGGAAGAGGTTGTCCCCCTTAGTGACGGCGGCGGTGTCGCTGAGGGAGCCCCAGACAGCGGCGCTGTCCCAGGTGCGGCAGCCCTCGCAGGCGCCGATCTGGGTGAAGAGCTTGTCCATGCTCTCCGGCATGAAGGGGGTGAGCAGGATGCCGCAGATCCGGGTGGTCTCCAGCAGGTCATACATCACATGGGCCAGCCGGGCCCTGTTGGCCTCCATATCCTTGGCCAGTGCCCAGGGGGCGTTCTCGTCGATATACTTGTTGGCCCGCTGGATGACCTTGAACACCTCGTCCAGGGCCTTGTGGGGGGCGTAGGCGTCCATGGCCTGCTGGTACTTATCCCGGAGGGCACAGGCCATTTCTTCCAGCTCTGTGTCAAAGGCCTCGGGGCTGGCCCACTCCCGGCAGCCGGCGGGCAGAACGCCGCCAAAGTACTTGCCCACCATGGCGGTGGTGCGGCTGACCAGGTTGCCCAGGTCGTTGGCCAGGTCGGTGTTGATGGTCTGGATGAGCAGCTCGTTGGAGAAGTTGCCGTCAGAGCCGAAGGGGAAGGTGCGCATCAGGAAGAACCGCAGGGCGTCCACCCCGAACTTCTCCGCCAGGATATAGGGATCCACCACGTTGCCCTTGGACTTGGACATCTTGCCGCCGTCCAGGAGCAGCCAGCCGTGGCCGAACACCTTCTTGGGCAGAGGCAGCCCCAGGCTCATGAGCATGGCGGGCCAGATGATGGAGTGGAAGCGGACGATCTCCTTGCCCACGATGTGCACGTCGGCGGGCCAGAACTTATCGAAATCGTGGTACTTGTCGTTGTCATAGCCCAGGGCGGTGATATAGTTGGACAGGGCGTCCACCCAAACATAGACCACATGGCCCGGGTCGAAGTCCACGGGCACCCCCCAGGTGAAGGAGGTGCGGGACACGCACAGGTCCTCCAGGCCGGGCTTGATGAAGTTGTTCACCATCTCATGGACCCGGCTGCGGGGCTCCAGGAAGTCGGTGTTCTCCAGCAGGTCCTGGATGCGGTCGGCGTACTTGGACAGGCGGAAAAAGTAGGCCTCCTCCTCCGCGTCCTGCACCTCCCGGCCGCAGTCGGGGCATTTGCCGTCCACCAGCTGGGACTCGGTCCAGAAGGACTCGCAGGGCTTGCAATACTTGCCCACATACTTGCCCTTGTAGATATCCCCGTTTTCATACAGCTTTTTGAAGATCTTCTGGATGGCCGCCACATGGTAGTCGTCGGTGGTGCGGATGAAGCGGTCGTTGGAGATGTTCATCAGCTTCCACAGGTCCAGCACTCCGCCGGGCCCCTCCACGATCTTGTCCACATACTCCTTGGGGGTGACCCCAGCCTCCTTGGCCTTGTCCTCGATCTTCTGGCCGTGCTCGTCGGTGCCGGTCAAAAACATCACATCGTACCCCTGCAGCCGCTTGTACCGGGCGATGGCGTCGGTGGCCACAGTGCAGTAGGTGTGGCCGATGTGCAGCTTATCAGAGGGGTAATAGATGGGCGTGGTGATATAAAACTTTTTCTCTTCAGGCATGGCTTTCTTCCTCCTGTATTTCCTGGGGGCCCTGCTCCTCAGAGCTCGGCTCCCCCTCTTGTTCCTCTTGTGCGCTCTCTTCGTCCAGCACTTCCCAGCGGCGGGAGCGCAGCCCGAACCGGTCCGCCGCCGGGGGGCGGCGCAGGTTGCCCGGCATCACCCACAGGGCGGCCAGGGCGGAGAGCAGCTGACCTGCCAGCAGCATGGCCATGGCCCGGCCTGGGATGCTGGCCAGGGCCACGGCGCACAGCACTACCGTCATCCCCGCCAGCCATAAGGTGCGGCGGGAGTGGCCCGTGCCATAGGACAGCCCGGCGCAGTCCAGGCTGAACAGCAGCCCCGCCCCCACCGCCAGCAGCAGAGGCACATAGTCCCACAGCACCGGGTCGGAGGCGTTGCTCCGATAGGCCTCCAGCAGCCATATGCAGCCCAGCAGGGCGGGCAGCAGCAGCGCGCCGCTCTCCCTCCCCCTGCCCCGCATCCGGTAGGCGTTGCGGGCGCAGGCCACCAGGCCGCCGCAAGCGGGGATGGCACACAGGGCCAGCACCACCTGGAGAAGGCCGTTGTCCCCCTCTCCGGTGGCCTTCCGCACCGCCATGAGCGCCGCCGCCTCCTGGAACAGGAAGGGGGCGGCAGCCAGGGTGAACAGGGCGGCCAGGATCATCAGCACCAGGTATACACTGTCCCCCCCTGCGGCGAAGAGCACGTCCCACCGGGACAGGCGCCCCTCCGGCTCCTTCCCGGCGGGGGCATTGTGGGCCCGGAGGAGGAACACCGCTGCGGCCAGGAAGAAGAAGGCGATCATCGCCAGGCTGGCCGGGGCCCCCGAGATGTGCAATCCCAGCTCCCCCTCAAAGGCGGAGGTCATCTGCCACCGCCGCACCAAGGCCCCCAGTACGCCCAGAAGCAGGGCGGTCCCGGGCCATTTCAAACGTTCCAACATATGATAAAATCCCCTCGGATCCCATGAAAGCTCTGCAAAGCTTATCACATTTTCTCTGGAAAATCAATCCTTCCGGCTTTCCCGCGGTCAGCGGCCCTGGAACTTGGGCGAGCGTTTCTCCCCGAAGGCCCGCACCGCCTCGTGGAAGTCCTCCGTCTCCATCAGGTAGATGGACAGCTTCTTCTCCACCTCGTGGGCCGCGTCGATATTGCCGTCCACGATGGCGTGGGACACGATGGCCTTCACCCCCCGGATGGCCAGGGGGGCCACCGACAGCAGCCGGTCCACGATGGCGTCCACATCCTCGAAGATGTGGGCCTTGGGGAACACCTTGTTGACGATGCCCCACACATAGGCCTCCTGGGCATTCATCTGCTCCCCCAAGAGGATCATCTCCTTGGCCCGGTTGACGGTGAGCTTCCGGGGCAGGCGGATGGCGCCGCCCCAGCCCGGGACCAGGCCCAGCTTGCTCTCGGGAAGGGAAAATCTCGCGTCGTCGGAGGCGTAGAGCATATCGCAGCACATGGCGATCTCGAACCCGCCCCCCACGCAGTAGCCGGACACGGCGGCGATGATGGGCTTGTCGTAGCTCTCGATGGTCTCCCGGATGTCGCATCCCCGCTGGTACATGGCCTCGCAGGCCGCCGGGTCGGTGAGCTTTTCCAGGCTCTGCACCTGGCCGCCGGAAGAGAAGGCCCGATCGCCCTCCCCCCGGAGGACCACACAGCGCACGCTCTTGTCGTCCCGGGCGGCGCGGAGCTTGTCGATCAGGTCGATCTGCATCTCCTCGGTCAGGGCGTTGAGTGCCCTGGGGTTGCTGAGCACCAGATAGAGCACCTCCGGCCGGTCCTCCCGGCGGCGGGCGACGATCTTGCCTTCAGACATAGCGATGCCTCCTTCATGGGCTCACAGAGAGCCAAAGTCTGAGAACGGGAACAGCACCATCACCGCCTGGCCGATGACGCACCGCACGTCCACCACCCCCAGGGCCGGGTCCCGGCTGTCCGAGGATCCGTTTCGGTTGTCCCCCATGACGTAGATGTGGCCCTCGGGCACGGTGATATGGTTGACGCCGTTCTCCGCGTACAGGTCCCAGTATTCCTCTTTGATATAGTCCTCCTCCAGGGCAACCCCGTCCACATAGACGGTGCTGGTGGAGTAGTCGATGTCCACCGTCTGGCCCTCCGTGGCGATGACCCGCTTGATGATGGACTGCTCCCGGAAGGTGGTCTTGGTGAGCACCACGATATCCCCCTGCTTGGGGGTGTAGCCCAGCGACCAGGTCAGGACGATGTCCCCGTGGTGGAGGGTATTTTCCATGGAGTGTCCGTCCACCACGGTGATGCGCACCACGAAGGTGAACAGGAAGATGATTACCAGCACGATGACCGCCAGGGACTGGAGGGTCTGGAACAGCTCCTGGCCCAGGGTGAGGGTCTCCTGCTTTTTCTTGTCCTTGCCCTCCTTGGGCGCCTCGTTTTCCGTCAGTTCCGGCTGCTGTGACACAGCGGTCCCCTCCCTTCTTACAGTTGGGCCGCCAGCTTCGCCGGGTCGTCATAGACCAGCTGGAATTGTTCGGCGGTCATGGTCTCGTTCTTCAGCAGATACTGGGCGACCAGTTCCAGTTTATCCCGATCCCGGGCCAAAATTTCACGGCTCTTGACAAAGGCCCCGTCGATGAGGGCCTTGACCTCCTCGTCGATGAGGGCGGCGGTCTCCTCGGAATAGGGCTTGGCCTGGGCCATGTCCCGGCCGATGAACACCTCGTTGTGGCCGGTGGTGAAGGTGACGTTACCCAGCTTTTCGCTCATGCCGTACTTGGTCACCATGTCCCGGGCGATCTCGGTGCACCGCTGCAGGTCGCTCACCGCGCCGGTGCACACAAAGCCCAGGGCGGTCTCCTCGGCGGCCCGGCCTCCCAGCAGGGTGGACAGGGTCTCCACCAGGCGCTGCCGGGTGACGTGGCTACGGTCCTCCTGGGGGCGGTTGATGGTCATGCCTGCGGCCTGGCCCCGGGGGACGATGGTGATCTGATGCACCGGGTCCTGGGTGGGCAGGGCGTGGCTGACCACGGCGTGGCCCGCCTCGTGATAGGCGGTGATCCGCCGGTCCTCCTCGATCTGCGCCCGGCTCTTCTTCTCCGGCCCGGCGATCACCTTGATCACCGACTCCTGGATGTCCGCCAGGGTGATGAAGGGCTGGTCCAGCCGGGCGGCCCGCAGGGCGGCCTCGTTCATCAGGTTCTCCAGGTCCGCGCCGGTGAAGCCGGTGGTCTCCCGGGCGATCTCCTTCAGGTCCACGTCCTCGCTCAATGGCTTGTTCCGGGTGTGCACCCGGAGGATCTCCTCCCGGCCCTTCATGTCAGGCCGGCCCACGTACACCTGCCGGTCGAACCGGCCGGGACGCAGCAGAGCGGGGTCCAGGATATCCTGGCGGTTGGTGGCGGCCAGCACGATGACCCCCTCGTTGGCGGCAAAGCCGTCCATCTCCACCAGCAGCTGGTTGAGGGTCTGCTCCCGCTCGTCATGGCCGCCGCCCAATCCGGCGCCCCGCTGGCGGCCCACAGCGTCGATCTCGTCGATGAACACGATGGCAGGGGACTCCTTCTTGGCCTGGTCGAACAGGTCCCGGACCCGGGACGCGCCCACGCCCACATAGAGCTCCACGAAGTCAGAGCCGGAGATGGACAGGAACTTCACCCCGGCCTCCCCGGCCACCGCCCGGGCCAGCAGGGTCTTGCCGGTGCCCGGCGGGCCCACCAGCAGCACGCCCTTGGGG
>JAHZFC010000116.1:6648-7145 GCA_019421525.1 Clostridiales bacterium | reverse complement strand
TGCCGGCGTCATAGGGGTAGCTGGGAGTTCCGTCGGCGGCGGTGAGCACGGCGGAGGCGGCCATACCGGCGGACAGGGTGCCGCGGTTGTCAAAGGACAGCACCACTTCGAAATAGACGCCTCCCTCCGGGGTGATGTAGCTGACCTTGTTGATCTCCTCCACCTTGCCGGTGGAGGTGGTGTACATCAGCGAAGGGATGGAGATCTCAGCGGCCTGGCCCTTTTGGATCATCCCGTCGTAGGCATAGCTGAAGTAGAGGGAGACCTTGAGCTTCTTATCGTTGACCAGGGTGGCCACGGTGGAGCCCTCGCTCACCACATCGCCATCGTGGAACTCGGTGACCTCGATGAGCTTGCCGGAGAAGGGAGCCCGGAGAGTCAGGGCGGCCTGCTTCTCGTTTAGGGAGTTCATCTGCCCCTGGGCGGCGGTGAGGGCGTCCTGGGCGGTCTGGCTGTAAATGGTGAACAGGGGCTGTCCGGCGGTGACGGTGTCTCCC
>JAHZFC010000116.1:0-6638 GCA_019421525.1 Clostridiales bacterium | reverse complement strand
CGCTGGCCAGCAGCTCCTGGACCGTGCCATTGGCGGGGACGGTGATGGTGGCCGTCTCCTTGGCGTTGGCGTTTCCGCTGCCCTGGGCGGTGCTTTGGATGGAGCCGATGGAGGCGTACTCAAAATAGATCTCCCCCTGGCTGTCCGTCTTGCGGAACACCAGGAACCACACGCCGAAGATAACGCCGCCCAGGATGGCGGCGGCCACCACGATGGCGATGATGCGCTGGATGAGCTTTTTCCGGGATGGTTTGCGGGGTGCCAGCCGGGTGGGGGGCGCGGCTTTGGTGGGGGCGGGATTTTGTAGTTCCGTCATGATACTGCTCCTCCTGTTTTGAGATGGGACTTGTCCTTGCTGCCGACCGGATGGTCTATCCGAGAGCCGCTTAAAAGAACATGGGCAAGAGGATGAGGACAGCCCGACCAGCCGCCCTTAGTGTAGTGGGTAGTGCACTGGAAAACAACAACATTTTGGTGACAAAAGTTTTAAGGTTTCCTTAAGGTTTGTAACTATTTGTAATATACGAGGAAAAAGGGAAAAAGTTCCGAGAGTAAGAGAAAACAGAGCAGTGCCGGACTGAATGACAGTCCGGCACTGCTGAGAGAGGCATGTATTTACTGTAAAGTAAAATGACATTACACGCTGTGGGACACTGCATAGGCAGAGCGCATGGCCTGCTCCACGGTGGCGCTCTTCCGGCAGTCGCCCACCAGGGCGAAGCGGTCGGCACAGCCATAGAAGGACAGCGCCTCGTCGGTCAGCGGCTTCATGCCCAGGGAGACCACTACGCTGTCGCAGGCGATGGCGTGCTCCACGCCCTCCTGATCCTTGTAGGTGACGCGGTCATCCTGGATGGAGGTGACGGTGGCGTTCAGCTGCCAGTGGAAGGTGGGCAGGGCCTGCCAGGCCTCCTCGAACATGGAGTAGTAGTGGATCATGGTAGACTCGGCCGCCAGCTTGCCCTGCATCTCCAGCACGGTGACGCTGCGGCCCTTCTTGGCCAAGTTCATGCCGGCCTCCACGCCCACTTCGCCGCCGCCGATGCCCCCCACGTTCTGTCCCACGGTCGCGGGGTGGATCATGGACTGGGTGGCCACCATGACATTGGGGGTGTCGATGCCCGGGATGGGGGGCAGGGAGGGGGTGGCGCCCAGGGCGGGGATGACCATGTCAAAGCCCCCGGCCTTGACCATCTCGGGGGTGGCGCGGGTGTTCAGCCGGACGTCGATGTCCCGCTTCTCCACCTGGCGGATGAGGTACTTTCGGAAGTCGTTGAGGGTCCACTTGAAGTCCACGTACTCGGCGTGCTTGATGGCGCCGCCCAGCTTTTCGTCGGCCTCGAACAATGTGACCCTGTGGCCCCGGTCGCACAGCTCCATGGCGGTCTTCATGCCCGCCGGGCCGCCGCCGATGACGGCGATCTTCATGGAGGGCAGGGGCTTGGACTCCAGAATGTCCAGCCGGTGCTCGATGCCCACCTTGGGGTTGACGGAGCACACGGACACGAAGGGGTCGTGGGGGCCCCGGCCGTGGCACTTGTTGCACCGCAGGCAGGGCACCAGGTCCTCGTCCCGGCCCTCCTGGAGCAGCTGGCCGTAGTCGGGATTGGAGATAAAGGCCCGGGCGGCGGAGACGATGTCCACCTTGCCCTCGTCCACCGCCCTGTCCACGTCGTCGAAGTAGTGGAAGCCGCCCACGCAGGCGACCTTCATGTTCAGCCCGCTCTTCTTGGCGTGCTCGGCATATTTCAGAAAGGGGGTGTGCTCCAGCTCAAAGGGGATGGGGTGGTTGGGGTCTGCCGCCCCCGCCCGGAACTGGACGATGTCCACATAGGGCTCGGCCAGCTTCAAAAACTCGATGCCCTCGTCCATGGTGTAGCCGCCCTCGGGCTCCTCGCCGGAGAAGAGGATCTCCACGATCATGTCCCGGCCGGCGGCCTCCCGCACGGCCTTGAGGCACTGGAGTGGGAACCTGGCCCGGTTCTCCAGGCTGCCGCCGTACTCGTCGGTGCGCTTGTTGGTCAGGGGGGAGAGGAACTGGGTGGGCAGCTGGCCCCGGTAGCACAGGTGGATGGACACCATGTCGAAGCCCAGGAACTTCAGGATCTTCACCTGTTGGGCATAGCTCTTGGCGATGAAGTCCATGTGCTCGCTGGTGCAGTTGTGCACGGCGGGCATCATCATCTTGGTGAACATATCCACCTGATCATGGGGGTCCAGGTCCTCCATGATGGGCCTGGAGGCGGCGATGTCGCCCACCTTCAGGATCTCCAGGCTGCCGTCCTCCTTCTCCAAAGGATAGCCGGAGGGGGGGCCTATGAAGAAGCCCATGCAGGCGATGGAGTTGTGGTAGTGGATGGCGTCTGCCATCTGCATCAGGTAGTTCTGGCTGGCCGGGTCGTACAGGTCGAAGTCAGGAAAGTGGGTGAAGTCCGCCTCCATGGGGACCCGGGTGCCCCGGGAAAAGTTGTTGATGCCCATACAGGTGACGATGGCCGCCCCGGCCTTGGCCTTGTTGGCATAGTGGGTGATGACCGAGTCGGCGGGGAAGGGCTCCGGCCCCTGGAGGAAGTGGGGCAGGGAGTTGGACGCCTCCAGCCGGTTCTTCAGCACCTTGCCCCGGATGACCAGCGGGGACAGCACGTGGGGGTATTTGACGCTCATAGTATCCTCTCCTTCTTGTCTCATGACTGCAGCTGATGATATGGATCCAGTATAGCACAGAAAATGGGAGATAGGCCATGTGCAGCGCAAACAACGATCCAAGCCAGAAAAAGGCACGATGCACAGGGGGCAGCGGAAAGAAATGGTTGCAAAAATGGGCCCCTGGCAGTAAAATAGGGGCAGATAAAGAGAGAGGAGCGAACACCATGAACTATGACCGCGCCGCACTGAAACAAGAAGTGAAGGAGGACATGCGCCTGATCCGTCCTCGTCCGCTGCTGGCCACGCTGATCTTCCTGTTGGCGGGCGCCGCTTTGACGGGCCTCGTCCAGTGGATCCAGAGCCTGGTGGCCGCCGGCGCGGGTCAGAGCGTTGCCGCGCTGGTGGAACTGATGCAGATGGCGGACTACGGCCTTGTCGACGATCATGAGCTGGCTCAGGCCATCATGGGATCGGTCGGCAGCCTTGGCTCTGTGATGGGCATCAGCATGTTCTTCGGCCTGCTGTCCTCCATCGTCACTTGGACGCTGAGCTTCGGCTATCAGGGCTACTGCCTGGATATGGTCCGCCGGAAGGACCCCGGCTACGGCCGGCTGGCCTGCGCGATCCCCCAGTGGGGATGGGTGCTGCTCACCGGGTTTTTGGTGATGGTGTTCACCATCCTGTGGACGCTGCTCATGAGCCTGGGTGCCCTGGCGGCCACCGTCGTGTTCGCCCTGCTGTTCGGAGGCTCCTTCCTGGGCGGCCTGCTGATCTTTGCCGCCTGGATGGCGGTGGTAGCGGGCGCGGTGGCCATCTCCCTGCGCTATTCCATGGCCAACTACATCCTGCTGGACGAGAAAGTGGATGCCCTGGAGGCCATCAGCCGCTCCAAGGCCATGATGCGGGGGCGGAAGTGGCACCTGTTCGTGCTGGAGCTGTCTTTCATCGGGTGGTATCTGGTGTTTTTTGTGATCATCCTGGTGGTGGTGTTCATCGGGGTGCAGATCATCGGCGGGATGTGGCTCTCCATGGGTACCATGGCTGTTCCCACCGGGGCGATATTGGGGATGTATGGCGTAGTGATCGTGGCCTTCCTGCTCTGCGTGCCGCTGCTGATCTGGCTCCAGCCCTATGTCACCGGCGCCACGGCCAAATTCTACGACTGGAGCCGCCAGGCCGACCAGAACAGCGGCGTGTGGGAGGGGCGGTATGACGACCACACCCCCGTCCGGCCCCAGTATGAGGCCCCCCAGCAGCCTCAGCCTCCAGTACCCCCGGAGGAGCCCCGGCAGCCAGGACCTGAGCCCCAGCCGGAGCCTGGACCTGAGCCACCGGCCAGCGCCCCGGACCGGCCCAGCTATGAATGACACAACTAGATAACGGAAATGATAAAGGAGAACCCTATGAGCAAGATCCAAATGAAGACCCCCCTGGTGGAGATGGACGGGGATGAGATGACCCGCATCCTCTGGCGGCAGATCAAAGAGGAGCTGCTGGAGCCCTATATCGACTTAAAGACGGAATACTATGACCTGGGCCTGCCCAACCGGGAGGCCACCGGCGACCAGGTCACCGTGGACGCGGCCCAGGCCACCAAGAAGTACGGCGTGGCCGTCAAGTGCGCCACCATCACCCCCAATGCCCAGCGGGTGGAGGAGTACAAGCTGTCCCAGATGTGGAAGTCCCCCAACGGCACCATCCGGGCCATCCTGGACGGCACGGTGTTCCGCGCGCCCATCATGGTCCGGGGCATCTCGCCTGTGGTGAAAAACTGGGAGAAGCCCATCACCATCGCCCGCCACGCCTTCGGCGACGTATACAAGGCCACGGAGTACCGGGTGACCGGCCCGGGCAAGGCGGAGCTGGTGTTCACCGGCGCCGACGGCGCCGAGCACCGCCAGACCATCCAGGAGTTTGCCGGCCCCGGTGTGCTCCAGGGCCAGTTCAACCTGGACAAGTCCATCACCTCCTTTGCCCGCTCCTGCTTCCAGTACGCCCTGGACACCAGGCAGGACCTGTGGTTCTCCACCAAGGACACCATCTCCAAGCAGTATGACCACACCTTCAAGGACATCTTCGCCGACCTGTATGAGAAGGAGTATCAGGCCCGCTTCCAGGAGAAGGGCATCACCTATTTCTACACCCTCATCGACGACGCGGTGGCCCGGGTCATCCGCTCCAAGGGCGGCTTCATCTGGGCCTGCAAGAACTACGACGGCGACGTGATGAGCGACATGGTGTCCACCGCCTTCGGCTCTTTGGCCATGATGACCTCGGTGCTGGTGTCCCCGGAGGGCAACTACGAGTACGAGGCCGCCCACGGCACCGTCACCCAGCACTATTACCGCCACTTGAAAGGGGAGGCGGTGTCCACCAACCCCATGGCCACCCTGTTCGCCTGGACGGGGGCCCTCGGGAAACGGGGAGAGCTGGACAACATCCCGGAGCTGACCGCCTTTGCCCGGAAGCTGGAACAGGCCGCCGTCGGCACCATCGAGTCCGGCGTGATGACCGGCGACCTGGCCGGCCTGTGGGAGGGGGAGGCCCCCGCCCAAAAGGTCACCGGGCTGGGATTCCTCCGGGCCATCCGGGACAGGCTGTAAGAGGGCCGGCCGGAGGCAGCGGCATAAAAACAGGCAAGGCCCCGGGGAGGGTGTCTCCCCGGGGCCTTGCCGCGGCGGAAAAATGTGGGGAAAAGCCTTCTTCCCAGTGAAAAACCGCTTGACGGCTGGAATTATCTATGGTATAATCCCAAATTGCGTTGATGCGCTCAAAGGAGGGAACTTGATGCTGTCACAGCTTGAACAAACGGCAAAGGTGGTGGGCGTCAAGCAGACCCGCCGGGCGCTGCAGAACGGCCAGGCCAAAGCGCTGTTCCTGGCCCGGGACGCCGACCCCGCCCTGACCGGGCCG
Source organism: Clostridiales bacterium (assembly GCA_019421525.1). Classification (GTDB taxonomy): domain Bacteria; phylum Bacillota; class Clostridia; order Oscillospirales; family Oscillospiraceae; genus Enterenecus. The sequence goes on along the minus strand of JAHZFC010000116.1, from coordinate 1,079 downwards.
CTGGCCGCCCAGGCCGGGGAACAGGGCCTTCCCGTCCACTGGGCCGACACCATGCGGGAGCTGGGCCGGGCCTGCGGCATCGCCGTGGGGGCCGCCGTGGCCGCCACTGTGGCGTCAGGGGCCAGGAAAAATTTTTGTCCCTTTGGTTTTAACGGGATATTTTTTGTGTATCCTGTTAAAATAGATACATTTCAAGAAAGGAGGAACATCATGCCTACTTTTAACCAACTGGTGCGCAAGGGCCGTGAGAAGGCCACCTACAAGTCCAATTCTCCCGCCATGCAGCATGGTCTGAACACCCTGAAGAACAAGGAGACCGACCTGCCTTCCCCTCAGAAGCGCGGCGTCTGCACTGCCGTTCGTACTTCCACTCCTAAGAAGCCGAACTCCGCTCTGCGTAAGATCGCCCGTGTCCGTCTGACCAATGGCTACGAGGTCACCGCCTATATCCCCGGTGTGGGCCACAACCTGCAGGAGCACTCTGTGGTGCTGATCCGCGGCGGCCGTGTCAAGGACCTGCCCGGTGTTCGTTACCACATCATCCGCGGCACTCTGGACACCCAGGGCGTCAACGGCCGTATGCAGGCCCGCTCCAAGTACGGCGCCAAGCGTCCCAAGGCCGGCAAGAAGTAAGCCGACCGGCTGAAAAAACCTTAGCATGAGTTTTGCGCCTGCGCGCAAGGCAAACCCCGCCTTGCCGAGCGTTTACCTATATATATGGGCAGACCTCGGACAGGCATTACACGGAGCATATGATCGAGTATCATTGTGTCAGGCGAGATGCGAGGTCCTGAGCAGGGGGAGCATACTGATGTATGCGGCCCACAGGAAGGGCCTCTCAACGAAGCATGGCGCAATGAGGCGAAGATCAGACCTTCGAGTACCTATGAAATCATTTTTATATGAAGGAGGGAAGCGAAGTGCCCAGAAGAGGAAACGTACCCAAGCGGGAGGTCCTGCCCGATCCGCTGTATAATTCCGTCTTAGTCACTAAGCTCGTCAACAGCATCATGCTGGACGGCAAGAAGGGCGTGGCCCAGAAGGTCGTCTATGGTGCCTTTGACATCATCAAGGAAAAG
>JAHZFC010000115.1 GCA_019421525.1 Clostridiales bacterium | reverse complement strand
GCGGCCTGCTGGTGTCCGGCTTCTTCGAGCTGTTCGAGACCATGCTGTCCTTCCTCACCAACACCCTGTCCTTCCTCCGGGTGGGGGCCTATGCCATCACCCACGTGTCCCTGATGCTGGTCATCCGCACCATGGCCGGGGCCGATCTGAACCCCATCGTGCTGGTGCTGGGCAACCTGTTCGTCATGGGCTTTGAGGGCCTGCTGGTGGGCATCCAGGTGCTCCGTCTGGAATTTTATGAGCTGTTCGGCCGGTTCTACACGTCCTCCGGCCGGGAATACAGCCCCAAAGTCATCGATTATTCCGCCAAAAGTGTGTAAAAGTAGAAATTGGAGGTCATTGATATGAAGATCGTGCTGTTCATCCTGGGCTCTGTGCTCGTGTTCCTGCCCCTGGTCACCATCGCGGTGCGCCGGCTCACCGGCGCCTCCGCCCGCCATGCCCTGATGGGCAACATCGCCATGTTCTGCGGCGTGTTCCTGATCACTGCCGTTTGCGGCTTTGGCGGAGCCGTCTCCGCCGCCGCCCCCGAGGCGGCTGCCGCCGCCACCGACGGCCTGGCCGAGGGCCTGAAGTATATCGCCGCCGCCCTGGCCGTGGGCCTGTCCGGCATCGGCGGCGGCATCGCCGTGGCCTCTTCCGCCTCCGCCGCCCTGGGCGCCATCTCTGAGAACGACAGCGTGTTCGGCAAGTCCCTGATCTTCGTGGGCCTGGCCGAAGGCGTGGCCCTGTACGGCCTGATCATCGCCCTGGTGCTGCTGTTCGTGGCCTAAAAGCGCCAGGGGCGCAGCCCTTGCACACAGGGAGGGACTTATGCGATACTTTGTCATCTCAGATAACACAGACACCCAGGTGGGCCTTCGGCTGGCCGGGGTGGAGGGCGTTCTGGCCCGGACGAGGGAGGAGGGGCTGGTTGCCATCGACGAGGCGCTGGCCGACCCCACCATCGGCATCCTGCTGATCACCGAGGGGTTGGCCGAGCAGTGCGCTGACAAGCTGGCGCCTTTGAAGATGGATGGCCGCACGCCATTGGTGGTGGAGATCCCCGACCGCAACGGCAGCCGGAAAAAGGACTCCATCACCCGCTATATCCGGGAGGCCATCGGGGTGAAGGTGTAACGGGAAGTGCGAGCGTGACAGCACGAAGCGCGGAGCCGTCGTGAGCAGCCCGGATGGACTGGAGCGAGGGTGAGAAACCAAGCCGCAAAGCGGCTGTTTCAAGCCCGAGTCGCAAGGAAGCCGGGCGTCGCGAACAGGCGCAGCGTGACAGCACGAAGCGCGCAGCCGTCGTGAGCAGCCCGGATGGACTGGAGCGAGGGGGGTACTTCGTCTACCCCGTGAAAGCCCAGCAAAGCGGGTTTCACGGGGAGAGGACGAGCAAGGCAGCGAGCGCAGTTTTCGCCGTTAGGCGGAAACGGAGACAAGCGAACTTTGCGAGGACGAAAGCCGGGCGTCGCGAACAGGCGCAGCGTGACAGCACGAAGCGCGCGCAGCCGCCCAGGCCAGTTTCTCTTGGCTTTCGGCTGATCCACCTTCTCGTGAGCAGCACCCACACAGCCCCTGGAGCACCCTGGGCCGTACATCCCACTTCCAACTGACAGGAGGCAACATCATGCCGGAACAAACACAGAAGCTGATCCATTTTACAGATAACGTCTTAAAAGCCGCCTCCAAGGAGAGCGAGGAGCTCAACCGTCAGCTGGCAGACCAGCGGAAAGCGGCCCTGGATGAGGCAAAAAAAGCCGCCTGGGAGAATGCCAAAGCCTACTATAATAAAGAGGCGGCCAAGCTCAAGGCGGAGGCGGGCCGTGAGGTCTCCAAGCACCTGATGGAGGGCAAGCGGCAGGTGTACCTGCGCCGCAGCCAGGTGGCCCAGGAGGTGCTGGCCCAGGTGCGCCGGCGGGTGGACGAGTTCGTGGCCTCTCCCGCCTATCCCGAGCACCTCAAGACCCTGCTGGCCCGGGCCATGGAACGGCTGGACGGGGTGGAGGAGATCTATCTCCGTCTGCGCCAGGAGGACCTGGAGCTGGGCCCCATGCTGGCTGAGAGCGTGGCCCCGGTGAAGGTCAAGTACGAGGAAGGCCGCATCCAGGTCGGCGGCCTGGCCATCCGCTGCCCGGAGCTGGGCATCCGGGTGGACTGCTCCTTCGACACCGAGCTGGAGGAGCTGGGCGGACACTTTGCCGAGACCTTCGGCCTGTCGCTGTCCGACGACCTGGATGAGAATTGAGAGGAGGCCGCGGGACCATGGAACAATATAAGATCTATAGTGTGAACGGCCCGGTGGTCAAGGTCACCGGCGGCCGGGGGCTGGCCATGAAGGACATGGTCTATGTGGGCAGCGAGCAGCTCATCGGCGAGGTGGTCAGCGTGGACGGCGATATGACCACCGTCCAGGTCTACGAGGACACCGCCGGGCTGGAGCCCGGGCAGGTGGTGACCGCCACCGGAGCGCCCATGTCTCTGCGGCTGGGCCCCGGACTGCTGGGCCACATCTTCGACGGCATCGGCCGGCCGCTGAAAGCCCTGGAGGACATCTCCGGCCCCTTCCTGGGCCGGGGGATCAACCTGCCGTCGCTGGACCTGGAGCAGCTCTGGTCTGTCACCGTGGACGTGAAGGAAGGGGACCAGGTGGCCCCCGGCACCCTCTACGCCCACTGCAGGGAGACGGACGCCATCGTACACCGCTGCCTGGTGCCCGCGGGGCTGACCGGCACGGTGACCCGCGCCGCGGCCGACGGGGACTACAACGTGGACCAGGTGCTGGCGGAGGTGACCGATAGCAAGGGGAACGTCACCCAGCTCAAGCTGTCCGCCAACTGTTCCATCCGGGACCCCAGGCCCATGGCCCGGCGGCTGCCCATCACCCGCCCCCTGGTCACCGGACAGCGGATCATCGACACCCTCTTCCCCATCGGAAAGGGGGGCGCGGCCGCCATCCCCGGCCCCTTCGGCGCGGGCAAGACCATGACCCAGCACCAGCTGGCCAAGTGGTCGGACGCGGACATCATCGTCTACCTGGGCTGCGGCGAGCGCGGCAATGAGATGACCCAGGCCCTGGAGGAGTTCTCCGAGCTGCTGGACCCCAAGAGCCAGCAGCCCCTGATGAACCGCACCATCCTGATCGCCAACACCTCCAACATGCCGGTGGCCGCCCGTGAGGCGTCGGTGTACACCGGCATGACCATCGCCGAGTACTACCGGGACATGGGCTACCATGTGGCCTTGATGGCCGACTCCACCTCCCGCTGGGCGGAGGCCCTCCGGGAGATCTCCGGACGGCTGGAGGAGATGCCCGCCGAGGAGGGCTTCCCCGCCTACCTGGCCTCCCGGCTGGCGGAGTTCTACGAGCGGGCCGGCTATGTGGAGACCCTGGAGGGCAAGGAGGGGTCGGTCACCGTCATCGGCGCCGTCTCCCCCCAGGGCGGCGACTTCTCCGAGCCGGTCACCCAGAACACCAAGCGGTTCATCCGCTGCTTCTGGGCATTGGACCGGGGCCTGGCCTATGCCCGGCACTTCCCCTCCATCCACTGGATGAGCTCCTATTCCGAGTATACCTCCGACCTGAAGCCCTGGTATGACGAGAACGTGGGCCCGGACTTCGACAAGTGCCGCCGCCGGATCGTCAACCTGCTGCGGGAGGAGAGCCAGCTCATGGAGATCGTCAAGCTCATCGGCTCGGACATCCTGCCCGAGGACCAGAAGCTCACCATCGAGACCGCCCGGGTCATCCGGGTGGGCTTCCTGCAGCAGAACGCATACAACGACATCGACACCTATGTGCCCCTCCAGAAGCAGCTGAAGATGATGCAGACCATCCTCCGCCTGTACGACGGGGTGAAGGAGGCGGTGGACAGAGCCATCCCCCTGTCCCAGTTCACCGCCACCGGGGTGTTCGACAGCCTGGTGAAGATGAAATATGAAATTCCCAACGACGACCTGTCCGGCTTTGCCAGGTACGAGCAGGAGATCGACGCGGCGCTTGCCAAGGTCAACGCCGCAAACAGCTGAGGTGATAGCATGAGAGTGGAATATACCGGCCTTTCCGACCTGTCCGGCTCCCTGGTGGCAGTCCAGGGGGTGTCCGGCGTGGCCTATGACGAGCTGGCCGAGCTGACCATGGACGACGGCTCCCGCCGCTATGGCCGCGTGATCCTCATCGAGGGGGACCGGGCGGTCCTCCAGGTCTTTGAGGGCACCCGGGGCATTTCCCTGGAAAACGTGCGCACCCACTTCACCGGCAAGCCCATGGACATCGCCCTGTCCAAGGAGATGCTGGGCCGTGTGTTCGACGGGGCGGGGCGGCCCATCGACGGGCTGGGAGAGCTCTACCCCGACGAGCGGCGCAACATCAACGGCTCCGCCATCAACCCGGTGAGCCGCCAGTACCCCAGGAGCTGCATCTACACCGGCATCTCCGCCATCGACGGCACCGCCACCCTGATCCGGGGGCAGAAGCTGCCCATCTTCTCCGGCGCCGGCATGTCCCACAACGAGCTGGCCGCCCAGATGGTGCGCCAGGCCCGGGTGGCGGGGGACGACGGGGAGTTCGCCATCGTGTTCGCCGCCATGGGCGTCAAGAACGACACCGCCGAGTTTTTCCGCCGGAACTTTGAGGAGGCGGGGGCCCTCCAGCGGGTGGTCATGTTCCTCAACCTGGCCTCCGACCCCATCATCGAGCGTATCCTGACCCCCCGCTGCGCCCTGACAGCGGCGGAGTACCTGGCCTTCACCCACGGCTACCATGTGCTGGTGGTGATGACGGACATGACCTCCTACTGCGAGGCCGTCCGTGAGTTCTCCTCCTCCAAGGGGGAGATCCCCTCCCGGAAGGGCTTCCCCGCCTACCTGTACTCCGACCTGGCCTCCCTGTACGAGCGGGCGGGCATGATCCAGGGCAAGCCCGGGTCCGTGACCCAGGTGCCCATCCTCACCATGCCCAACGACGACATCACCCACCCCATCCCCGACCTGACCGGCTACATCACCGAGGGCCAGATCGTGCTGGACCGGGACATGGACCAGTCCGGGGTGTACCCGCCCATCAACATCCTGTCCTCCCTGTCCCGTCTGATGAAGGACGGCATCGGCGAGGGCTTCACCCGGGCCGACCACCCCTCTCTGTCCAACCAGCTCTTTGCCGCCTACTCCAAGGTGAAGGACGCCCGGAGCCTGGCCAGCGTCATCGGCGAGGATGAGCTGAGCGACACCGACAAGCGGTATCTGGAGTTCGGCAAGGCCTTTGAGCGGTATTTCGTCCAGCAGAGCGACCAGGAGGACCGCTCCCTGGAGCAGACCCTGGAGCTGGGCTGGGCCCTGCTGTCCATCCTGCCCCGGGGCGAGCTGGACCGGGTGAGCGAGGCTGAGCTCAACGAGCACTACCGCGAAGGGGCCTTTGCGGCGGTGGCCAGCGGCGGCACGCTGTGACGCTGCCCGGCCCGCCGGCGGGTGAGCCGCCGGAAACGATCATGAACGGAAGGGGGGTGGCCCCATGGCCGCTGTTCTGCCCACCAAAGGAAACCTGATGTCCGCCAAGCGGTCCCGCACCCTGGCCCAGACGGGCTATGAGCTCATGGACCGAAAGCGCAATATTCTGGTCCGGGAGATGATGGAGCTGATGGACTCCGCCTCCCAGCTCCAGGGGGAGATCGACCAGGTGTTCGACCAAGCCTATGCCGCCCTGGCCCGGGCCAACATCGAGCTGGGCCTGTGCGACCACATCGCCGAGGGGGTGGCCCCGGACGACAGCCTGGATATCCGCTGGCGCTCGGTGATGGGGGTGGAGCTGCCCCACATCCCGGACAACAGCCCTCCGCCCAAGCCGGAGTACAGCATGGTGTATACCTCGTCCGCTCTGGATGAGGCATATATCCAGTTCCGGAAGGTGAAGGATCTGACCCGCCGGATGGCGGAGATCGAGACCTCCATCTACCGCCTGGCCCAGGCGATCAAGAAGTCCCAGAAGCGGGCCAACGCCCTGAAGAACATCGTCATCCCCGGCTTCGACACCACCATCCGCACCATCACCGAGGCGCTGGAGGAGAAGGAGCGGGAGGAGTTCGTCCGGCTGAAGGTCATCAAGCGCCAGACCGGGAAGGGCTGACCGTCTGGAGCGATACAGGAAAAACGCGCGGACCGCTGTTACGGCACAGCGGTCCGCGCGTTTTTCTTGTACCAGATGGAGGCTGAGGAAGGGGAGGGCTACCCGATGTCGGGCCCCTCCAGATACCCGGACTGGGCCAGGGAGACCATATCCCCCTCCACCAGGACCAGGTGGTCCGCCAGGTCCACGTCCACCTGGCGCAGCAGCTTCTTGAGCTCCCGGGTGCTGACGATGTCAGAGCGGGAGGGCAGGGCGATGCCGGACACATGGTTGTGGGCCAGCACCACCTTGGAGGCGTTGTCCGCCATGGCGTGCTCCACCACCTTCCGGGTCAGTACGGGCACCTGGTCCACGATGCCCTCCCCCAGCTTGTGGCAGCCCTTCAGCCTGCCCTTGCCGTCCATGCACAACAGGTAGCACAGCTCCACCCGGGCACCGAAGAAGTAGGGCTGGAGCACCTCGAAGTAGTCATACGGGGTCTCCAGCTGCTCCAGCTTCACCCGGTCGGCCAGGTAGCGGGCGCCCACCGCGGGGATGAGCTGGATGAGGGTGGCGGTGTTGGGCCCCACGCCCTTGACCTTCAGCAGCTCCTCGTATGGAGCCAGGAACACCCCGGACAGGGTGTGGAAGCGGTCCATCAGCGCGTGGGCCAGGGGATTGACATCCCCCTGGGGGACGGCGTAGAACAGCAGCAGCTCCAGCACCCGGTGGTCGGGCATCCCCGCCAGGCCCCGGGCCAGGAACTCGTCCTTTACCCGCTGGCGGTGGCCTGTGTGGATGGACTTGCCGTCAGCGCCCTTGTCACCGCGCGCCATAGGTGGTCAGATAGTCCTCCATCCGCTCCCGCATCTGGTCGTCGATGTACACCTTGCCGTCCACCGGCTTGTTGTGGAGGCAGTCGATGACCTCCCGGATGGTGACGATGGGGTAGACCTGGATGCCATAGTCCTCCCGCAGCTCATCCAGAGTGGTGCAGTCCCGGGTGCCCCGCTCCATCCGGTCCACGCTGACGAACAGGGCGCGGATGTTCACGTCGGCCACATGCTTGAACAGCTCGATGGACTCCCGCACGGCGGTGCCGGCGG
>JAHZFC010000114.1 GCA_019421525.1 Clostridiales bacterium | reverse complement strand
CCCGGCGATTCTTTGGTGACTTTCTAATCGTTTAGAAAGTCACCCGCCGGAGGCCTGGCAAGGCCTCAATAGGCTGCAAGGGCCCCCGGCCTTTGCACAGCCCCAAGAAATGGGGTCGGGAAAAACAGCATCTCAAGGACGCAGTCCTTGAAACAGGTCAAGGGCCTCAGCCCTTCGATCCCTCCAACTCGGACAGCCACAGGTTCGCTACTGCGTCTGAAGGCATTCTCCAGTCTCCACGGGGAGACAGGGTGAGGGTGCCCACCTTGGGCCCGTCGGGCAGGCAGGAACGCTTGAACTGCTGGGCGAAGAACCGGCGGTAGAAGTTCTCCAGCCATTTGAGCAGTGCGGCTCTGTCATACCGGTCCCCCAGGGCACACTGGGCCAGCCGGAACACCTTTCTCGGCGAGAAGCCCCAGCGGATGGCGTAGTACAGGAAAAAGTCGTGGAGCTCATAGGGGCCTACCAGGTCCTCGGTCTTTTGGGCGATCTGGCCATCCTTGGGGGGCAGCAGCTCGGGAGATACCGGGGTGTCCAGGATATCCCGGAGGACCTGGGCCAGCCGTCCGCCCTTGTCGTCTGCCACGAAGGCCACCAGATGGCGCACCAGGGTCTTGGGGATGGAGGCGTTGACGCCATACATGGACATATGGTCCCCATTGTAGGTGGCCCAGCCCAGGGCCAGCTCACTCAGGTCGCCGGTGCCGATCACCAGGCCCCCCCGCTGGTTGGCAAGGTCCATGAGCACCTGGGTGCGCTCCCGGGCCTGCCCGTTTTCAAAGGTCACCGAGTGGTCGTCCATGGACTGGCCGATGTCGGCAAAGTGCTGGCGCACCGCGTCCCCGATGTCCACCTCTCGGAAGCTGGCCCCCAGCTCTTCCGCCAGGATCTCCGCGTTGGAGCGGGTGCGGGCGGTGGTGCCGAAGCAGGGCATGGTCACCGCCAGGATATCCCGGTGGTCCCGGCCCAGCAGGTCAAAGGCCATGGTGGTGATGAGGATGGCCAGGGTGGAGTCCAGCCCCCCGGACAATCCGACCACCGCGCAGGCGGCCCGGGTGTGCTCCAGCCGCTGCTTGAGGCCCAGGGCGGCGATGCGCAGGATCTCGTCGCACCGCTCCGCCCGGTCCCGCTCCCCCTGGGGGACAAAGGGGTTGGGGGAGATCGTACGGGTCAGGACGGTGTCCCCAACCTCCAGGGAGAAGCCGACGCGGCCCGCCCCCAGGGCGTGGGCCTGCTCCATGGGGGTGCTCTCCGGAGCAGTAAAGGTGTTCATCCGCTGCCGCTCGTACACCAGCTTGTCCACGTCGATCTCGCTGATGGTCAGCCCGGTGTCGAACCGCTTTTCCGCCAGCAGAGCGCCGTTCTCCGCGATCATATTATGCCCGGCAAACACCAGGTCGGTGGAACTCTCCCCCGCCCCGGCGTCGGCGTACACATAACCGCACACCAGCCGCCCGGACTGGCCCACCACCAGGTCCCGGCGGTAGGCGGCCTTGCCCGCCACCTCGTCGGAGGCGGACAGGTTCAGGATGAGGGTGGCCCCGCTCCGGGCCAGAGTGCCGGAGGGCGGCTGGGCCGCCCACAGGTCCTCACACAGCTCCACCCCTATCACCAGCCCCGGCATGGTCTCGCAGGCCAGGACGCAGCTGGGGCTCATCCAGACCTGCTGGCCGCACAGCTCCACGGTCACATCCAGGTCCTTCCCCGAGGCAAACCACCGCTGCTCATAGAACTCCCCGTAGTTGGGCAGATAGGTCTTGGGGATCAGGGCCAAGGCCTCTCCTTTGTGTATGATCGCCGCGCAGTTATACAGTTTGTTGTTGCTTTTCAACGGCAGACCGAGAGCGGTGACCATATCCAGCCGGGCCGTCTCCTTCACGATCCCGGCCAGAGCGTGCTCCGCCCCCCGGAGCAGGGTGTCCTGCAAAAACAGGTCCCCGCAGGTATATCCGGTCAGGCACAGCTCGGGCAGGGCCAGCACCTTGACCCCCTGCCCCGCCGCCTGCTCCATCAGGGCGATGATCTCATGGGCGTTGTGGACGCAGTCGGCCACCCGGATCTTGGGCGTGCCTGCGGCCACCTTGATAAAGCCGTCTTTCATGAAACGACCTCCTTATCGTTTCGCCAGCCGGCATCTCAGCTGGCGCTGCGGTAAAACTTACCGGACCGGTAACTATGATACCCCAAAACCGGCTCGATCGCAACAAAAACCAGCCGTCCATACCAGACCAGTGGAACTCCGGAAAAAAATCCCCGGCGTATGCTGCCATACGCCGGGGAGCTATTGTTTCCAGTCTTCTCTTATTTGGTCGCCCAGTTCCCCGTGGCGGCGGCAGTGAGGTAGGCATTGATGAACCCGTCCAGGTCCCCGTCCATGACGCCGTTGACGTTGGAGGTCTCGTAGCCGGTGCGGTTGTCCTTCACCAGCTGATAGGGCATGAACACATAGGAACGGATCTGACTGCCCCACTCGATCTTGAGCTGGACGCCCTTGATGTCGGAGATCTTGTCCAGGTGCTCCTGCTCCTTGATCTGGATGAGCTTGGAGCGCAGCATCTTCATACAGGTGTCCTTGTTCTGGAATTGGCTTCGCTCGGTCTGGCAGGCCACCACGATGCCCGTGGGCTTGTGGATCAGGCGGACGGCGGAGGAGGTCTTGTTGATGTGCTGGCCGCCGGCACCGGAGGAGCGGTAGACCTGCATCTCGATGTCCTCCGGCCGGATGTCCACCTCCACGCTGTCGTCGATCTCCGGGGTGACCTCCACCGCGGCAAAGGAGGTCTGCCTTCTCGCGTTGGCGTCAAAGGGGGACACCCGCACCAGGCGGTGCACCCCGTGCTCGCTCTTCAGGTAGCCGTAGGCATGGGGCCCCTCGATGCGGATGGCGGCGGACTTGATGCCCGCCTCGTCCCCGTCCTGGTAGTCCAGGATGGTGTAGGTCATGCCGTGGCGCTCCGCCCAGCGGGTGTACATCCGGTAGAGCATCTGGGCCCAGTCCTGGGCCTCGGTGCCCCCCGCCCCGGCCTGGAGGGAGACGATGGCCGGGTTGTCGTCGTACTCGCCGCCCAGCAGGGTCTCCAGCCGGGCACTCTCCATATCCTGGAGCAGCGCCTGGTAGCCCTCCTCCACCTCGGGAACCAGGGACTCGTCCTCCTCCTCGTTGCCCATCTCACACAGCACCATCAGGTCGTCCCAGCCGGACAGGCGCTTTTTCTGGGCGTTGACCTTGTCCTCCAGCTGGCTGATGCGCTGCTGGACCTTCTTGGCCTTGTCCACGTTGTCCCAGAAGCCGTCGGCAGATGCCTCAGCGTGGAGCATGTCCAGCTCCCGCTCCGCCGCGTCCAGATCCAGGGCCTGGCCCAGCTTTTCCAGCTCGGGCCTGAGGTTATTGAGCTTTACCTTATATTCGTCAAATTGCAGCATATGTTCCATCCTTACTTCCCGCCCCGAGGGGCGTAAACTCGTACTGTATATTATATAAAACCAAAAGGCCGTTGTAAAGGGCAAGATCCCCGTCCCGGCAGCCGAAAAGCCGCCAGGGGCCGGGGTACGCGCCCCGTCCGCCCTGGCGGCTGCCCTCGCCCGCCGGGCACGGTGGCTCAGCGGTCGCTGATGTGGCTGATCTGTCCGGTGAAGATCAGGTCGTCCACGTCCGGCTTGGGGACGGGGGACGCCGGAGTCGCGGTGCCCTGGGCAGTTTGTTTTTCTTCCATATCCTTCGCTCCTTTTCTGTGTGGCCTGGTACTGATATGCCGGATACATACCAGTATATGCACGATGGCGTGCAACATGACCAGCTGGGAGCGAAAATTTTTCAAGGGCATTGCCCTTGAAACGCCAAAGTCCAAGGGCCAGGGCCCTTGACCCGTTATACAAAGGCTACGCCCTTGGAACGTATTGTCCAAAAACCATTTCTTTTGTATGCGCAAAAAAACAGTAGGGAAAGCCGTGTCCGGCTTTCCATGGTCAGGTTTCGCCTGACGGCGACCTTCTTTTCGCTCGTGCGAAAAGAAGGCAAAAGCACGCCGGGGGGTCAGGCGCTGAAGAACTTCAAGCGCCAAGGACGCGCTTTCGTTCAAAGCGCCTGCACCCCCGGACCCCCGTTTTACGAGGGCCCAGGATAAGGAGTTCGTCCCACTCCGTCCGGCGCGCAAAGTCAGGACACTCGACGCGCCGCTTTCCGCTGCCGCTGATACCGACAGAGGCGGCACCCTCTGCGGCCCACGGGAGTGCGCCTGGCCGGGATAGCCCGTCGGTAGCAGACGTGTCCCGAGGGCCAGGCGGGGTACTACAACCGCCAATGGAGCTGCGAGCGGAAATTGGGAGTAGGGAGCATCCTATTACCTCAACGCCGGACAGAGAACACCGCACCCCACTATCACGCTCTCCCGTAAAAAGTGGGGGTCCGGGGGAAAGGACGCTAAGGACCAAAGCGCGCCCTTGGCGCTTGCAGTCCGCCGCGGCCGTCCCCCGGCGCGTTTTTGGTTTCTTTTTGCGCGGCAAAAAGAAACTCGCCGCCAGGCGAAACCTGGCCCCGGAAAGCCGGGACGGCTTTCCCCACTGTTTCTTTTGGCGCTTACAAAAGAAATGGTTTTTGGAGAATACGTCCCCAAGGGCGAAGCACTTGGAAGCGCCCTCAAGGACGCAGTCCCTGGACCGGGTCCAGGGGCGTCAGCCCCTGTCCTGTCCAAAATACGCCCTGGTCTGCCGGGCATTCTCCAGAATGGCCGCCTTGAGCTCGTCGATGGAGCCGAACTTCCGCTCCGGCCGCAGCTGCTGGTAGAACTCCACCCGGATGTTCTGGCCGTAGAGGTCGCCGTCGAAGTCTAAGATCCAGGGCTCCACCGTCACCCGGTCGGTATCCTCCACTGTGGGGCGAACCCCCACGTTGGTCACCGCCAGGTATCCCTTCCCCTCGATCCACACCCGGGTGGCGTACACCCCGAAGGCAGGCATGAGCACCCCCTGGGGGACCACCAAGTTGGAGGTGGGGATGCCGATGGTCCGCCCCAGGCCCTTGCCGTGGACCACCGGGCCGGACAGGGTGTGGGGGTGGCCCAGGAAGCGGGCGGCCCGCTCCATGTCTCCGCTCTGGATGAGGGTGCGGATATAGGTGGAGGACACGGTGACCCCGTCCAGCTCCACCCGGCCGATGATGTCGCAGCCAATGCCCAGCTGGCCGCACAGCGCCCGCAGCCGCTCCGGGTCGCCCTGGCCCTGGTAGCCAAAGTGGTAGTCGTGGCCCGCCACCAGGTGGGCGGCCTGATACCGCTCCACCAGCAGCCTGGTGACAAAGTCCCGCCAGGGCATCTCCCGGGTGTGCTCGTCAAAGGGGAGCACCATCACCTGCCGGATGCCGTACAGCCGGTGCATCAGCTCCTCACGGTCCGCCGGGGTGTTGATCAGGGGGATGTGCTCCGCGCCGGGGATGAAATCCTTGGGGTGGTGGTCAAAGGTGAGGGCGGCGGGGATATAGCCATCCCGCGCCGCGATCTCCCCCACCCGGCGCAGCAGCGCCCCGTGGCCGATGTGCACCCCGTCGAAAAAGCCCAGGGCAATGACTCGTTTTGTCTGTTCCATGCTCGTCTCTCTCCCGTATCCTCAGTTTGGCCCGGCGGGGGGCTGCCCCTCGCCCTCCGAGTGGAAATGGCGGTACACCGCCAGGGCGGTGTTCCTGGGCACCGCCTCCATGAGCTCGTCCAGGCTGGCCGAGCGCACTGAGCGGACATTTTTGAAATGCTTGAGCAGCGCCGCCTTCCTGCTGGGCCCCACGCCGGGGATATCATCCAGGGCGGATCGGCGCAGGTGGCTGGCCTGCTGCTGGCGGTGGAATTCGATTGCAAAGCGGTGGGTCTCCTCCTGGATGCGTCCGATGAGGGAGAAGATGGCTTGGTTCTGCTGGATCCCGATCTCCCGGCCCTCCCCGTCCACCAGGGCCCGGGTGCGGTGCCGTCCGTCCTTGACCATGCCGAAGGCGGGCACAGAGATGCCCACCTCCGCCATGGCGGCCTGGGCCGCCTTCACCTGGCCCGCGCCGCCGTCGATGAGCAGCACATCGGGCAGGTCGCCGAACTTCTCATCCCCGTCCAGATAGCGGCGGAACCGCCGCTCGATGACCTGCTTCATGGAAGCGTAGTCGTCGGCGTGGGGCATATCCTTGAGCTTGAAGCGGCGGTAGTCCCGCTTCAGGGGCCTGCCGTCCACATGGACGGTCATGGAGGCCACGATGTCCGACGAACCGGTGTTGGAGATGTCGAAGGCCTCCATCCGGTGGGGCGTCTCGGGCAGTCCCAGCAGCTTGCCCACCGCCTCCATGAGCTTGCTCCGCCGCTCCTCGGCGGTGGTGGCCCGGCGGACCTCCTCGGCGGCGTTCTCGTTGGCCAGGCGCACCAGCTCCACCTTGGCCCCCCGCTGGGGGGTGAGCAGCTCCACCTTCCGGCCCACCGCCTCGGTGAGCATCCGGGCCAGGTCCACCCGGTCCTCGATGTCGCAGGGCAGCAGGATCTGCCGGGGCAGGCTGGTCCGGCCGGCATAGAACTGGGCGGTCAGGGCAGACACGGTCTCCCGCTCGTCCTCCTCCATGGGATCGGACAACAGCTGCCAGTCCTTGGCCGCCAGCTCCCCGTCCACATAGTGGAGCACCACAAAGCAGCTCTTGGCCTCTCCCCGGTGCCAGCCCACCACGTCGGTGTCCGCCAGTGACCCGGCCACCGCCTTCTGCCGCTTGGCCAGCAGCTGGATGGCCCGGATCTGGTCCCGGAGCTGGGCGGCCCGCTCGAAGCGCAGGTCCTCGGCGGCCAGCTCCATCTCATCGGTGAGCTCCTCCACCACCTCGTCCAGCTTGCCCTCCAGCAGCCGCACCGCCTGGGCGATGGCCACCGGATAGCGGCTCTGGTCCATCTCCCGGCGGCAATAGCCGTCGCACTGGCCCATGTGGTAGTTGAGGCAGGGCCGCTCCTTGCCGATGTCCCGGGGGAACTTCCGCCGGCAGGAGGGCAGCTTCAGGGCCAGCTGCAGCGCGTCGATGATGCCCTGGCTTGCCCCCCGGCTGCCGTAGGGGCCGAAGTAGCGGGCCCCATCCTCCGCCGCCCGGTTGGACAGGGAGAACCGGGGATACTCCTCCTGGACGGACAGGCGGATGTAGGGGTAGCCCTTGTCGTCCTTGAGCAGGATGTTGTACCGGGGCTGG
>JAHZFC010000113.1:1905-7284 GCA_019421525.1 Clostridiales bacterium | reverse complement strand
GAGCCGGTGGAGGACACCGCCCGGGTGCTCTCCCGGTACTGCGACGGCATCATGATCCGCACCTATGCCCAAAAGGAGGTGGAGGACCTGGCCAAGTATGCCTCCATCCCCGTCATCAACGGCCTGACTGACTTCTGCCACCCCTGCCAGGTGCTGGCCGACCTGATGACCGTCCGGGAGAAGATGACTCGGCTGGAAGGGCTCAAGCTGGCCTTTGTCGGGGACGGCAACAACATGGCCAACTCTCTCATCGTGGGCGGGCTGAAGTGCGGCATGGACGTGTCGGTGGCCTGCCCGGAGGGGTACGACCCCGACCCCCAGGTGCTGGACTTTGCCAGGACGGTGACCGAAGCCAGGTTCGAGCTGGTGCGCACCCCTGCCGAGGCCGTCAAGGACGCGGATGTGGTGGTCACCGACGTGTGGGCCTCCATGGGCCAGGAGCAGGAGAAGGCACAGCGGGAGCGCGCCTTTGCCGGCTACTGTGTGGACAGTGAGCTCATGGAGCTGGCCCACCCTGGCTGCATGGTGCAGCACTGCCTGCCCGCCCACCGGGGGGAGGAGATCACCGCCGAGGTCTTTGAGGCCCACGCCGACGAGATCTTCGAGGAGGCGGAGAACCGTCTCCACGCCCAGAAGGCGGTCATGTACCTGCTGATGAAGGACTAAACAGTAAAATAAGCGGCTCGTCTCATCGAGACGGGCCGCTTGTGTTTTTGATGCTTTAAGATATCATCTCCAGGATATACGCCTCGATGTCCTCCAGACTGTCGGCGTCCTGGATGCTGGGATAGGCCCAGCGGGCGAAGGTGAGGCCGTCCGCCGTCTCCAGGAAGGCGTAGCGCTCCCCGTCAGGCAGGCCGCCGTCCGCGATGTCCCTCAGGGCCAGGGTGGCTCCGTTCTCCTCCCGAATCGAGGTCTCGTCATAGACCATGGGCATGAAAATGCCCCGGGTGCCCACGGCCAGCTGGGAGATCACCTCCGTGTCCTCCACCCAGACGCCGTCCGTGATGGGGCAGGGGAGCAGGACGGTGACCGTATCCCCCGCCTGCCAGGGGCCCCGATAGCTCTTCTCCACCTGGATCTGGGCCAGGGCCCGGTAGTTCTGGCTGCCGTTGAAGTCCAGCACGATGTTGTCGATCTGGGTGACGGTGCCCCAAAAGATGGCGGTGTCGAATTCGGTGAACAGCTCCTCCTCGGTGAGATAGGCCAGATCGGCGGAAGTGGATGTGGAGAAGATGGGGCTGCCGTACCGGACGGTGACCCCCTGGGAGGCGTCGGAGAGGGGGAGCTGTTCCGCCGTGACGCCTCCACCCGGACTGGCGCTCCGCCAGAGCAGCGCCCCGGCGGCCAGCACCAGGCAGGCGGCCAGCCCGGCCCAGGCCCTCCATCTGCGCTTCTTGGACGGTGATGCTTCCGCCTGGGCGATGTGGGCGTCGTCCAGCTCGTTCAGAGCTTCAAATAAGGCTTCCTTGGTCATTGGTCAAATCCCCTTTCTGTCAGGTAGGTCTTCAGCTTGCCCCGGGTCCGGCTCAGGTCCATGGCCACGCTGCCCTCCGTCCGGCCATAGCGCCGGGCGATGGCCGCGATGGAGTCGCAGTGCCAGTACCGGCGGACGAACACCTCCCGGCTGCGCCGGGGCAGGGCGGATAAAAAGCGGCCGATGGCCCGGGCCAGCTCCTTCCGGTCCACCTCGCCCTCCACGTCCTCCCGGCCGGACACGCACTCCCCCAGCTCATCCAGCACTATGGGGAGCTGGCCTCCGCCCCGCTTGTCCGCCCGCCGGGCCTTCCAGCGGTTGAAGGACAGGTTGCGGGTGAGCTTTCCCAGGAAGGTGGACAGCTGGGCCGGGCGGTGGGGCGGCATGGCGTTCCAGGCCGCCAGCCAGGTGTCGTTGACGCACTCCTCCGCATCCTGCGGGTCAGACAGGATGCTGTGGGCGATGGACGCGCAGTAGCCGCCGTATTTGTCCGCCGTGGCGGGGATGGCGCCCTCGTCCCGGTCCCAGTAGAGCTGGACGATTTGCGGGTCCTCCATGTCTTTTCCCCTCCTTTCAACCTAATACACAACTTCTGAAAAGAAACCTAACAAAAAAGAAAGAAATTTCTCAGACAGCAAGAAAAAAGCCGGGCAGAAGCCCGGCTTCAATTTGTCGAAAAAGCCTCGCAGAGTTCGCGCCCGCAGGCGCGAAGAAATTGAAGTCTGTTTTCGGCCGGGGCATGTACCTGGCCGAAAACTCTTCTCGGCCTGCAAACGTGCGAGATGTCCGCTCTTTTTGGACATCGAGTGCGCTGCAGCAGGCCGCAGCCCATCCATCGAAAAAGGCGAAGCCTTTTTCGATGGAAAGGACTGTCAGCCCCGGCCGCCGTCTGTGGCGGTGGCCTCCGGGACGCTGGCATAGTCCCACTGGTGGTCGGTATCGGCCATCCAGTCGCTGGTGACGTTGAAGTAACTCCAGTACTGTTCGGGGATCCCCATATCCCAGGTGGCGTCCACGCAGTACCATTCGCCGTCCAGCCGTACCATGTTCCAGGCGTGGTCCTCGCTGCTGTCGAAGGCGGCGCCCACCACGGTGATGCACTCCACCCCGCTCATGTCCATGAGCAGCTGGAAGGTGGTGGCATACCCCAGGCAGATGGCCGTGCGATCGACCAGCGCGCCGTAGGGGTCAGGGGAGTCCGGGTCCATCTCCTGGAAAAAGCTCTGATGTCCCCAGTCATAGGTCACGTTCTCCACCAACCAGCGGTATACCGCCCGTTCGGTCTCGTAGTCGGTCATGTCCCCGGAGGTCACCTCCTGGAGCACCTCCTCCGCCGCGGACAGGATGGCGGCGTCCTTCTCGCCCAGGGAGGAGCGGTCGCCGCCGCGCCAGGCGGACAGGATGGGGTCGGTGTCGTAGAGGGTCATGTCGTCGATGTTGGGGTCGGTATAGGGGGTGCGGCCGGCGGCGGGGTCCGGCGCGGCGGCAGTCGGAGCGGGAGAGGCGGCGGAAGGGGAGGGGGAGGGTCCGGCGAAGCCTGTAGGCGCCTCGCTCTCGTCCGCCGGCGCTCCGCTGGCCTCCTCCGGCGGCAGGGACTGGGAGGGGAGAGCTCCTGAGGGGGCGGGAGAGGTGCTGGTCGGGGGGATGCTCTCCTCTGCCGGCGGGTCGGAAGGGGAGAAAACGGCCACGGCCTCCCCGGCCAGCAGGGCCTCCACAGCGGCGGCGGCGCTGTCCGGGTCCTGGCAGATGAGCAAAACGAGGTATCGGTCCATCAGCAGGACCTGGCCCTGCTCCGCCAGGGCGGCCTGGTCCGGGGCATAGCCGGTGAAATCCCCCTGCCGCCCCGCCCGGTAGGCGTCCAGGGTCTCCCGGGCGGCCTGCCCGTCGGTGTCCTCTGCCAGCAGCAGCACACCCACCTCAAAGGCGGACATGCCCTCCTGGGCGGCGACGGCGGCGTCCGTCCACTGGCCCGCCTCCAGACCGTAGAGGGCGGGGATGTAGTCAGTCAGCTCCTCCTGGCTGAGGGTGCGGAGCTGACTGTCATCCGCGTCGGGGCAGGCGGCCAGGGCGGCCTGGAGCACCTGATGGGCGGTGAGGTCCGCCTGACTGGAGGCGGCCGGGGCACAGGCGGACAGCAGCAGGGCCAGCGCCAGCAAACAGGGAAGCAGCCGTTTTCCCATGGAAGATCACTCCTTTGGTACAGTATAGCGGAAAAGTAGCCGCATGTCCACAGGACGCTGATGAAAACAGAAAGCGCGCGGCCATTTCCCGGAAATGACCGCGCGCTCTGATCCAACTCACTCGGACAGATAGCTTTTCAGCAGCACCTTGAGCAGCTCATCCCGGTCCAGCCGGCGGATGAGGGTGCGGGCGTTGTTGTAATTGGTGATGTAGGTGGGGTCCTCGGACAGGATATAGCCTACGATCTGGTTGATGGGGTTATACCCCTTTTCACGCAGTGCGTTATATACTGTGGTCAGGATGTGACGGATCTCGGCATCTTTGTCACCGAGGACGCTGAATTTACGGGTAAAATCCATATCGCTCAATTTGGGTACACCCCCTGATAGTTTCTTTGCTTATTTTAACCCAAGGCGGGGGAGATGTAAAGGGGAGGGCGGGAAAAAAACTGATCCGTAACAAAAATGAAAGATCCGACAGTAGCCGCCCCGCCTGTTCCGGGGGAGAACGGGCACGGGACGCACAAAAGACAGGGGAAAGCGCCGCCCGGATCCGGGCGGCGCTTGGAGATGTCGTATGTAAGAGATATCAGAAGATGCGGCAGGCACCCACATAGCGGGCGCTGTAATAGTTCTCATCCATGCCGCTGATGATCACGCCGCCGGAGCTGGGGCTGGAGGAGTGGATGAACTGGTCGTTGCCGATGTAGATGCCCACGTGGCCGATGGAGGAGCCGCCTGCGTAGCTGGAGAAGAACACCAGGTCGCCGGGCTGGAGCTCGCTCTTGGAGACCTTGTCGTAGCCGCCGTTCCACTGGGAGGTGGCGGTGCGGGGCACCGAGACGCCCAGGGTCTTGCACAGGTAGTAGACGAAGCCGGAGCAGTCAAAGCCGGAGGGAGAGGCGCCGCCGTAGCGGTAAGGGGTGCCCAGGTAATCCATGGCCAGCTCCACCAGCTGCAGGCCTTTGGTGGAGAGCTCCTCCAGGGCGGCGGCATCCACCACGGTGAGGTACTCGCCGGAGACGTAGCCGGTGAGGGAGTCGGTGGAGATCTGGTACCAGTCGCCGCTCTCACCCAGGATGGTGACCACGGTGCCGCCGGAGAGCTTGCCCACCCGGTCGTAGTCGGTGCTGGCGCCGCTGCGGACGTTGAGCACCGAGGTGTTGACCAGGCCGTAGAGGGTCTCGGCCTCTTCGGCCTCGGCAGCAGAGGCGGTATCGTCCAGCACTTCGCCTTCCGCCACATCCAGGTACTCGGCGGACATGTAGCCCACCTGGTCGCCCACCTGGACCTTGTACCAGCCGTTCTGGGCGTCCTCCAGGACGCTGACCTTGCCGCCCTTGGAGACGGTGTCCAAGGTGGCGGAGGAGGTGGTGGCCTCTTCCCGGACCCGGACGGAGCTGCCGGTGACGGTGCCGGTGCCGAAAGCGGCGGAGGCGATGCCGGTCAGCAGGGAAAGGGTCAGAACGGCGGCGGCGGAGTTGCGGACGATCTTTTTACAGCGAACCATTGGGAAGCCCTCCAAATCTCTTTGTCATCTCTATTTGTGCGGTCTCTTACGGTCGTTGGCAGCCGCCGCGCCGTTGCTGGTCACGGCAGACTGCTTGTCCTGTTTTCTGATTTCTGATAAAGCTGCGGCCTACTTGCCGGCCAGCGCCCGCATGAGCCAGGTAGCCCCCATGTCGATGGCGGAGAAGAGATCGGGCAAATCGCTCTTCTTCA
>JAHZFC010000113.1:0-1895 GCA_019421525.1 Clostridiales bacterium | reverse complement strand
TCGGTGAGCTGGAGCTGAAGGTGGACCTTGTCGGCAATCTCCAGTCCGCCGTCCTTGGTGGTGCTCATCACCTGGATCATGATGATATACTTGTCGGCCATGGACCCGTAGTAGATAAGGTTGTCCTTCCGGCGAAGGGGATGGCCCTTATACATCAGCATCTTGTTATCGTCAGCCATGATTGCCTCCTGTTGGGGAAAAGGTTACAAAACTGTAACTATTGTAACCGTCCGGCTGTATTTTGTCAACAGGAATTTCAAAGCGGTAACAAGAACTTTGTGATGGTTACAAGCTGGTAACAATGGTTACAACTTTGTAACCATTCTAATCCCGCGGGCAGGATTTGTCAACAGGAAATTGGTGTAAGTTCCGAGAAATTTGGAAAAGAGGACGAGGGACAGGAGATCTCCGGGAAAACGGGAAGGTCCTGGCGGGAGCTGTCGGGAAAGCGTCGAAAAAGAAGGGCAGAAAAAGCGGCTGTCTGTGCAAGAAAACCCTTGACAGACAGCCGTAGGATGCCGTATAATAAACTGCTTTTATGCGCGAAGAAAATTGGCGGGAGCTATCCCCCCATGCTAAGCGCAGTATACCAGAGCGGGATGCAGAATGCAAGAGGAAAAATGACAATGTGACAACACTGCCGTGTGTATCGGCAAATATCCTTACGAGTGGAGCGTGAAACGGCAATGGCAACAAAGGTCAACGACAGAGTCAAGGACGTCTACTACGGCAAGACCCTGCGCAAGAGCTTCGCACGCAGCGAGGAGATCCTGGAGATGCCCTACCTGCTGGAGATCCAGAAGAACTCCTATAAATGGTTCTTCGAGACCGGGCTGCAGGAGGTGTTCGACGACGTAGAGGCCATCACGGACTACGCCGGCAATCTGGAGCTGTCCTTCATCGGCTTCTCCATGGACGATCCCCCCAAGTACACCATCGAGGAGTGCAAGGCGCAGGACGCCACCTATGCCGCCCCTATCAAGGTGCAGGTGCGCCTGCGCAACAAGGAGACGGAGGAGATCAAGGAGCAGGAGATCTTCATGGGGGACTTCCCCATCATGACCGACGCGGGCACCTTCGTCATCAACGGCGCGGAGCGGGTCATCGTGTCCCAGCTGGTGCGCTCCCCCGGCGTGTACTACGCCCGGAACGCGGACAAGGCGGACAACATCACCTACGCCTCCACCGTCATCCCCTACCGGGGCGCCTGGCTGGAGTATGAGACCGACCTGTCCGACGTGTTCTATGTGCGCATCGACAAGAACCGCAAGCTGCCGGTCACCTGCCTGATCCGGGCGGTGGGCCCCAAGACGGACGCTGAGATCCTCGACATGTTCGGCGAGGACCCCCGCATCCTGGCCACCCTGGAGAAGGACGCCTGCAAGACCTATGAAGAGGCCATGCTGGAGATCTACCGCAAGCTCCGCCCGGGCGAGCCGCCCACGGTCGAGGCCAGCGAGAGCCTGGTCAAGAACCTCTTCTTCGATCCGCGCCGCTATGATCTGTCCATGGTCGGCCGCTACAAGTTCAATAAGAAGCTCTCCCTGTGGACCCGCATCCACGGTCAGAAGCTCGCCTATCCCGTCGCCGACCCGCGCACGGGCGAGATCCTCTTCGACGCCGGCCATGTCATGACCAGCGACGAGGCCCGCGAGCTTGACGCCATCGGCGTCAACGACGTGACGATCGACCTCGACGGCAAGACGCTGCGCGTCTTCTCGAACAACATGGTCGACCTCTCCCGCTTCGTGGACTTCGACCCCGTCGCCGAGTGCGGCATCAAGGAGCGCGTGTGCAAGAGCGTGCTCGAGGAGCTGCTGGCAAAGTACGAGGGCGAGGAGCTCAAGGAAGCCATCCGCGACAATGCCGACCGCCTTGCGCCCAAGCACATCCTT
>JAHZFC010000011.1:13452-24777 GCA_019421525.1 Clostridiales bacterium | reverse complement strand
CCCACTTGATGCGCTGCATACCCAGCCGGTGGGCGATGGGGGCGTAGATCTCCATGGTCTCCAGGGCCTTTTCCTTCTGCTTGCGCTCAGACTGGTACTGGAGGGTGCGCATGTTGTGCAGCCGGTCGCACAGCTTGATGAGGATGACCCGCACGTCCTTGGCCATGGCCATGAACATCTTGCGCAGGTTCTCCATCTGCTCCTCCTCTTTGGAGGTGTACTGCATCCGCGTCAGCTTGGTGACCCCCTCCACCAGGTCGGCCACCGTGGCGCCGAACTGCTTGGAGATCTCGTCGTGGGTGGAGTCGGTGTCCTCGATGCAGTCGTGGAGCAGGGCGGCGATGATGGAGTCCGTGTCCAGCCCCAGGTCGGCCACCAGCTCGGCCACCGCGATGGGGTGGGTGATATAGGGCTCGCCGCTCTTGCGCAGCTGCTGGCCGTGGTGGGCGTTGGCATACTCAAAGGCGGCCCGGAGCCGCGCCGTATCGGCATGGGGGTTATTGGTTCGCACCTTTTCTTCTAATTGCTGATATCGCGCGTGGATCGCGTCCATATCGACACCTCCTGGGCGGCCCGGCCGCCCTCCTATTCCGAAACGCCGCGGGCCTTGCCAGGCCGTGCGGCTCGACGGGGATTCGTCTCCCCCTCAGGGCTCCAAAAAGGAGCGCAGTTTCTTCATCAGCTCCGACTGCTCCAGGTCCACCTTCTCCGCCGGGGTGGTCAGGGTGATGCACACCCGCTGCTGCCGGCGCTCCACCTGGATGAGCCCCCGCTCCCCCAGCACCTGGAAGCACACCATGGTCCGCCCGTAGGAGCGGTGGGCCGGGGTGGCGCGGACGGCGCACCGGGCCAGCCGCTCCACCGGGCCGGCGGCGGGGCCTGCGGCGCAGCTGCGCTGGAGGAACCGCCACAGGTAGGCAAAGTCGTCCCGCTCGGGCAGCAGCTGAGCCGCCTCCCGTGCGGTGAGGGGATCTCCGGCACACAGCCGCTCGAACAGAGCCTGCTCCGCCTGGACCCGGGTGGGGGAGGGCCGCAGGTCGCACAGCTGGAGCTGGAGCTCCCTCCGGCCCCGGTACTCGTTGATCTGGGGGGTGAACACCACGTCCACCCGGTCCCCGGGGGACACCCCGGCGGCGGCGGAGTTGGCGGAGAAAAAGATGGCGTCAAAGGTGTGCCCGTCCCGGCGCAGCTTCATCTTCAGATGGCGTCCGCCCCCCACGTCGGCGCAGGACACCACCTGGGCCCGCTGCAGGCGCAGCACCGGCTTGGGGTTGCCGGAACCGAAAGGCTCCAGCAGGGACAGGCCGTCCACCTCCCGGCAGGTGAGCAGGGCGCAGTCGGTGATATCCGCGTCCACATCCAGCACGGCGGTCATGGGGTGGCTGTGGGCATAGTCCGCCACCAGCCGGTCCATAGCCGCGCGGAAGGCGGGGATGTTCTCCTCCAGGATGGTGAAGCCCGCGGCCAGCTCGTGGCCGCCGTACTCCTCCAGCAGACCGGCGCAGGACTCCAGGGCGGCAAACAGGTTGAACGCGCCGAAGGACCGGCAGGAGCCCTTGCCCCGGCCGTGGTCCAGGCAGATCATGAACGTGGGCCGGGAATATTTCTCCGCCAGCCTGGAGGCCACGATGCCCACCACCCCCTGGTGCCAGCCCTCTCCGGCCAGCACGATGGACGGTCCGGCCGCCTCGGGGTGCCGGGAGAGGTGGGCGGAGCAGGCCTCGAAGATCTCACACTCGATGGCCTGCCGCTCCCGGTTGAGGCCGCACAGCTCCTGGGCCAGGGCCAGCCCCCGCTGGGGGTCCCGGGTGAGCAGCAGCTCGACGGCCACCTCCGCCTGCTCCATGCGTCCGGCGGCGTTGATCCGGGGGGCCAGGCCGTAGCCGATGTTGACCGCCGTGGGGGCAGGCTGTCCGGGGCACACCTCCTGGAGCAGGGCCTTCAGGCCGGGCCGCCTGGTGTGGGCCAGCCGCTCCAGCCCCAGGGTGACGATGGCCCGGTTCTCGTCTGTCAGGCGCATAACGTCAGCCACAGTGCCGATGGCGGCCAGCTCCCCATAGCGCTCCATCACGCCCTTCCACCCCTGCCGGGGGGTGAGGGCCAGGGCCACCTTCAGGGCCACCCCCACCCCCGCCAGCTCTTTGAAGGGATAGGGGCAGTCGGGCCGGCGGGGGTCCACCACCGCCGCGGCGCCTGGCAGGTCATCCTTGCAGTGGTGATGGTCGGTGACCACCACGTCGATGCCCTGTTCTTTTGCGTATCCCACCTCGGCGGCGGCGGTGATGCCGCAGTCCACCGTGACGATGAGCCTCACGCCCTGGTCCGCCAGGCGGTCCACCGCGTTGCGGTTCAGGCCGTAGCCCTCCCCGATGCGGTCGGGGATATAGCTGACCACATGCCCGCCCCGCTCCCGGAGGAATTCGGTGAGCAGGCAGGTGGAGGTGATGCCGTCCACGTCGTAATCGCCATAGACGGCAATGGTCTCGCCCTTTTCCAGCGCCTGGGCGATGCGTCCGGCGGCCCGGTCCATGTCCCGCATCAAAAACGGGTCGTGGAGCAGCTCCGGGCCGTTGGCCAGGAATCCCCCCGCCTTTTCCGGCGTGTCCAGTCCCCGGGCGCACAGCACGACAGCGCACAGCGGAGGGACCCCCACCAGCTCCAGCTGACGCCGGGCCTCCTCAGAGCCGCCCCGGCGCAGGTTCCACTGTTCGTATTTCATATACCATGCCTCGAAATCGAAAAATTATCTTTTATTATATCAAAAATAGCGCCTGGATGCAACTGTCCGCTGGCGCGAAAGTCCACAGGCGCGGCAGGACTGTGATCGTGTCAGACAAGGGAAGGAAATGGGCCATACTTCATCGGTCTTGGTCAAATCTGCGGACAGCAGCTCAGTAAGAGAGACCATGCTTCCGCTGATCTCGCGCAGCAAAGAACTGCTGGCATGGCGCAGAGCTTTCGCCCCGCCTTCTTCCCAGCCACCGGGGGCTCTGCCAGCAGCAGAAACTCTGGTGCGAACTGTAAAAAGGTCAATGCGCTGCGATCCCTCCTCGCTTTTTGCGGCCGAACATGATAAAATACGAAAAACGACCTGGGATCTGCATAGCCATAGACGAATATTTGCCCAACGGAAACGGAGGACGCGCTCATGCTCTGCCAGCGGTGGAAGGAATTGTTTGAGCCCCGCATTTTACAGCGGGGCAGGGCTTATCATAGCCAGGGTGCCGTAGATATGGTCCGCCGAGAGGGGGATATCATACACGCCATCGTGCTGGGCAGTGAGCGCTACCGAGTGGCGATCCACCTGGAGCGGGATGAGATCGCAGGCTGGTCCTGCGACTGTCCCTACGCTTCAGACGGGACGCCCTGCAAGCATCTGGCGGCCGTCTTTTACGCGCTGGAGGACACACGGGGGCAGGGCACTCAGAAAGAGCCCCGGCAAAAACCGCTGGAGGAGCTGGTGGCGGAGCTCGACTCCTCCCAGGCCAAGATCCTGCTGCTCCGTCTGGCCCAGCGGGATGAGGCAGCGGCGGAGCTGATCCGTCTGGCGGCGGGCGCGCCTGCCGCTCCACAGCTCCGGCGCTGGGAGACACGGATCGACCAGCTGCTGGAGCGGGCTGCGGGCCGGGACGGGTATATCAGCTACGCCAGGGCCTGGGAGGCTATGTGTGCCTTGGCAGACTGCCTGTCCGACGCGGCGGGCCAGCTCCTGTCTGCCGGCTTTGTGTGGGAGGCCTTCTCGCTGACCGGATACGGCTTCCTGGCGGCGGTCCAATGCGACATGGATGACTCGGACGGCGGCCTGACCATGCTCTTTGAGACGTGTCACGATCTGTGGCGCGAGCAGGTCAACGCGGCATCTCCGGAACAGAAGCGGGATATGTATCGGTGGTTCCAGGAGACCGGCCAGTCCGGCCCCGACCTGTGCCGGGAGTTTTGTCCCGAGATCCAGTGGGACTTCTTCCAGGAGCCTGAATTTTTGCGGGAGGATATCCGGCAGCTGGATCGGGTGCTCCAGGCGGTGAAGGCCCGGGGCGACAGCAGATACGAGCTGTCCCGCCTGGCGGTGAAAAAGCTGGCGCTGATGGAACAGCTGGGCCTCCCCCGGGAGGAGATACGCCAGGCGGAGGAGGAGCACTGGTCTTTCCCCGGCGTCCGGGCGCGGGCGATCCGGCGGCTGCTGGAGGACCGGCAGTACGAAAGGGCAGAGGCCCTGCTCCTGGAGAGCAAAGAGCTGGACCGCGAATGGCCCGGCCTGGTCTGCGGGTACAGCGAGGAGCTGATCGCACTGTACGAGGACACCAGACAGGGGGAAAAACTGCTGGAAGAGCTCCAGTTCCAGGTGTTCCACTTCAGCCAGCACGATCTGGCCTATGTGAGAAAGCTCAGGGAGCATATCCCGGCGGACCAGTGGCCGGCGCTGCGGGAGCGGCTGCTGGCAGGCCATACCCTGTACGGCGATCTTCGGGAAGAGCTTTTGGCGCTGGACGGACTGTACGACCGGCTGCTGGCGCAGGTCACGGCATGGGAGAGCCTGTCTGCCCTGGACCGGTGGGAGGCCGTGCTGCGGCCCCGCTTTCCGGATCGGATGCGGGATGCCTACATACAGTGTATGGAAACGCAGATGCGCCTGTCCGGCAACCGGAAGCAGTACGCCTCTGTGATCGCCTATCTGAAAAAGCTCCGGGCATATCCGGGACACCTGGACGCAGAGCTGGCGGAACGGTGGCAGGCAGCCTATCCCCGGCGGCGCAGTATGCTGGATGAGCTGCAAAAGGCGGGGTATTGACGCGGCGGCTCCCTGCGGGGAGGTGCGGTCTGTGCACCCGGGGCGGCATCAAGGTACCGATCGTCAACATTTCGCCCGGGATCTTGCCGGCAGCTTTATGGCTGGCAGCCATGTTGTAAAGAGCACGTTCCGATCAAAAAGAGAGGCTGTCAAGCAATACTTGACAGCCTCTCTTCACAGCATACTGGAAACAAAGTCAGCCCGGCCGCAGTCAGCACACGCCGATGAGGTTCCAATAGGGGATCATCACCACCAGCATCCACAGCATGAAGAATACGAATTTTGCCGCGCAGATCTGGGCAAAGTGCTTGAGTTTCACCGTTCCAAAGGAATAGAACACCAGGAACGCGGTGGACTCATAGGGCAGGAACACCAGGTTGCAGGACAGATAGAAGGCGTACATGCCCAGCAGGGGGTCGATGCCCATGCTGGAGGCGATCTCCACCAGGGGCGCGGTCCCCACCCCCATCATGGCCAGCGGGGTGAGCAGGAAGTTGAGCAGCGTGCCCAGCAGGGCCGCCGCCCCGGCGAACAGCCAGTGGTTGGACAGGCCCTGGATCAGCGGAGTCACCGCCTGGGTGATGAGGGGGCCGATGCCCAGGCCGCCGGCCACAAAGCCGATGGACATACAGGCCACGGCGAAGAAGATGACCGGGAATTTGACCCCCTTGATGGACTCCTCCGTGGCCACGCTGACGCCGGGGATAAACATGACCCAGGGCACCAGGGCCAAAATCCACTCCCCGCTGAGGCCGGTGAGATTGGTGGTAAGCAGCAGCAGGATGATGACGATGGAGATGACCAGGCCCTTGATCTCCCGGGGAGACATCTTGCCCAGCTTTTTGTACTCCTCCTGGAAATACTCCTTGCCGTTGATGGGCAGGTCAGGCTTCCAGAATTTGCACATGCCCAGGACAAAGAGCACCAGGGCAATGATCCAGGGCCAGTTGTGGAGGAAGAACTGGGCATAGGTGATATTGAACCCTTCCCCCAGCACCGACTGGGCCCCGCCGATGAGCACGGACATGTTGCTGGGCTTGAAGATAAACAGGCACCCGTCCACACAGCAGATGGCGGACACCATGGTGATGCCGGCGGCGGTCTTGCTGTTGCCCAGCTTCAGGGCCACGCAGATGCCGAAGACAAAGGCTACCATCACCGTGTCGGCGGACCCGGAGGTCATGAATGTGAGCAGCAGGCTGGCCGCCAGGATGCCCAGCAGGATGCCCCGGTAAGTGCCGCCCGTCTTGGCCAGTATGCCGTAGGCCAGCCGTTGGAGCAGGCCGCACTCCGCCAGGCCCATGGCCAGGATGAACGCACCCACCAGCATGAAGGGAAGGGGCTTGGTCCAGGCGCTCAGGGCAGTCTCCGCCAGGGCGATCTGGAGCAGGATATACAGAGCCGGCAGGAAAATGGCGGACATGAGGATGGGGACCAACTCCAGGGCGATGACGATCATCATGAACAGTGTCACCACGAAAAACAGGCGGATGGGTGCGGTGAACACGTCGCCCACAGGGATCAGAAACAGCAGCGCTGGGATAACGATGGCGATGAGCCATTTCGACCAAATCATAGGGGAGCGTTTGGTTGCCTCCATGTTTCTCTCTCCTTTTTTCAAGATCGCGCCGGGGCTGCCGCCCCGGCGCGGCGAGGAGGATCAGCGGTGTTTCACGCCTGGCTGACGTAGGCGGCGGCCTCCTCCCCGGCCAGATAGCCGGAGTTCATAGCCCAGCAGAAGGAGGAGCACATAGGTCCGTACTCCTCCCCCATCCAGTTGGAGGCGTTGTCACCGGTGACATACAGGCCGGGGATGACGCTCTGGTCCGGCCGCAGGGCCTGCAGATGCTCGTTGATGGAGATGCCGCCCATGGTCACGTCGAAATTCCGCTGCAGGCGGATGGCGTAGAAGGGGCCGGTCTGGATCTTGCGCAGGTGCTCGGGCGCCTTGTAGAACTCATCGTCCTTGCCCGCGTCGCAGTGGCCGTTGCACCGCTCCACCGTGGCCCGCAGCGCCTCCGGGGCGCAGCCGATGTAGGGGGCCAGGCCCTCCAGGGTGTCGGCGATGGCCAGCTTGCCCTCGGCGGCCTCCCGGTCCAGGTCGCCCCAGAACTCCTCCCAGGTGGGGGTGCGGTCGCCGAAGCGGACGTGCTCCAGCACCTGGCCGAAGCCCTCCTCCAGGGTGGGCCGGTCCAGCAGGTAGTAGCCACGGCCGTCGGGCTGACGGTCTGTGATGTACTCCGCGTCGTCCGCCTCGTCCTCACAGCAGAAGCGCTTGCCGTTCTGGTTGACGATGATGCCCAGAGGCTCGTTCACCAGGCGCTGGACGGTGTAAGTACCTGGGAAGTGGGCCAGGGCGTGGATGGCGATGGACATATTCTTGCCCACCTCCGCGCCGATCTCCTCGGCCATGGCCACGCCGTCCCCGGTGAGGCTCTTCAGGCTGTAATGGGAGAAATAGTTGTCCGAGGTAAAGTACCGGGGGAGGAACCGCCGGAGCATCTCCATATTGCCCGCCATGTTGCCCGCGCTGATGGCCACCGCCTTGGCCCGGATGATGTAGCTGCGCTCCTGTCCGTCGGCCTTGACGCCCACCACGGCGCCGTCCCCGTTGGTGATCAGAGAGCGCACCTTGGTCTCCATGAGCACCGGGACCTGGTATTTCTCCAGCTCCTTTTTCAGCACAGACAGGATGGCGGTGCCGCCCCAGCCCGGGCCGTAGGCCGGGTTGTTCAGGGGGCTTGGCTCCAAGGGCTCCTTGATGAGCATGACCGCCCCGTCAAAGGCCCAGCGGGTGTTCTTGATGTCCAGCCCCTTGTCCACCAGCCACTCCAGATAGTGGCCGGAGTTCCTGAGATACCGCTCAAAAATGGCGGGATCCAGCAGATAGCGGTTGAATTTGTGGGCGGTCTCGATGTAGTGGTCGGTCTGGTCGGCAAAGCCCAGCTCCCGCTGGTATTTGGAGGTGGTGGACAGCAGTCCGCCTGCCAGCCAGCTGTTGCCTCCCAGCCGGTCCATCTTCTCCACGATGACCACCTTGGCCCCCAGCTCACTGGCGCGGACGGCCACGTTCATGCCGCTGCCGCCTCCGCCCACCACCACGATGTCGCAGTCCATGGTCTCCACCGGGCCGCCGGGGTAGCTCAGTTCCGCGCGGTCATAGTCCTCGTACATGCTCACCAGTTTGCTCATGATGTTTCTCCTTTCCCTGTGGGTATGTTGGTAGTTTATCCTCTCATTCGCTCATCACCGGACGAAGGTGGCCGCGTCATAGCCCTCCCGGACGGCGGCGAACACATTTCTTGCCTTGCGGGCGTCTCCAATCAGGACAAAGTCGTAGTCCGGGCTGCGCAGGGCCTCCGCCTCCGCCCGCCGGGCCCTGAGTCCGGTGGCCAGGATGACGCTGTCCGCCGGGAAGAACTGCCGCCGCCCCTCTCCATCGGTGCCATAGACCCCCTCCGGGGCGATCTCCGACACCGTAACGCCGCAGGCCAGCCTGGCGTGCTGCTCCAGACGGGGCATCAGGTAGCGGCGGTGGTCGGCGGTGGCGTCCACCGCCACATCCTCCCGCATCTCCACCACGGTGACCTCATGGCCCTCCATGCCCAGGTGGAGGGCGCTCTCACACCCCACCAGGCCGCCGCCGATGACCACCACCCTGCGGCCGGGTACAAAGCCGCTGTCGTACATCCCGGTGGCCAGGGCCACATGGGGCAGGTCCACCCCCGGGATGGGAGGCACGATGGGCTCGGAGCCGATGGCGCAGATAACGGTGTCCGGCCGCTCCCGGGCCAGCAGCTCCGGGGTGACCGGGGCGTTCAGCACCACCCTGACGCCGTACAGGGCACATTCCCGCTCCAGGGTGCGGGCGTAGCGGTACATATCCATCTTGAAGGGCAGATGCCGCTCCATATTCAGCCAGCCGCCCAGGGTGTCTGACTTTTCATACAGCACCACCTCATGGCCCCGCCGGGCAGCGGTGATGGCCGCCTCCATGCCGCCGCAGCCGCCGCCGGCCACCACGATCTTCCGCTTGGGGGAGGCGGGCACAGTGCGCATGACAAACTCCCGCCCGGCGGTGGGGTTGATGGCGCAGCGCAGCACCTTGCCCCTGTTTTGGTACTGGGCGTCGTTGCACACAAAGCAGCGCAGGCACTGGTGGATCTCCTCCTCCCGCCCGGTCCGGGCCTTGGTGGGCAGCTGGGGGTCGGCTAAGATGCTCCGTCCCAGCACGAAGGCGTCGCATTTCCCCTCGGTCAGGAACCGCTCCATCAACTCCGGGTCGGTATAGCCGCCCACGCTGGTCACGGGGATCTGCACCGCCTGGCGCACCTGCTGGGCCATGGGGGCGTTGATCCCCCGCTCCTCAAATACGGGGATGGCCATCCGGGTGGTCCAGGGCGCCCCGGCGGAGACGTTGATCATGTCCACCCGGCTCTGGGCCATTTTGCAAAATTCCGTCACCTCGCCGATGTCCAGACCGCCCTCCAAAAACTCGCTTCCGGACACCCGCATATCCAGGGCGATGGTATCCCCCACCCGCGCCCGGACCCGGTCCAGCACCATCAGGGGGAAGCGGGCCCGGTTCTCCAGGCTGCCGCCAAATTCGTCGGTGCGGCGGTTGTGGAGGGGGGAGAGGAACTGGTGGAGCAGCCAGCCGTGGCCGCAGTGGATCATGGCCATGTCAAAATCACAGTCCCGGCAGATCTCCACCGCGTCGGCGAAGGCGTCGGCGATCTGGTCCATATCCTCCCGGGTCATCTCCCGGATGGTGTCCCCCCATTCATCCACATAGCCGGAGGGCCCCATGGTCTGGACGCCGTTGTTGTAGATGGAGTCAGCCATGGCGCCGCCGTGGCTGATCTCGATGCTGATGAGCGCGTCGTGGGCATGGACGGCGTCGGCGATGCGCTGGAGGGAGAAGGGGACGTCCGGGTTGTCAAACCGGATCTGCTGGAGATGGGTCATCCCGTTGTCGCTGGCCACGATGCTCTCCCCCAGGGTGATGAGGGCCGCGCCGCCGGCGGCCAGTCCCTCGTAAAAGGCGATGCCCTGCTCGGTATACCCCCCCTTGGGGTCCAGCTCCACGATGGACATGGGCCCGGTGATGATCCGGTTTTTCAAGGTCACGTTCCCCACGTGCAGGGGCGAAAACAGCTTGGGATATTTGGTGTTCATGGCAAAACTCCTTCTTTCCTCGCATTCTGATCCGCATTACATCAAAAACAATACATAACTCAGGGTGACGACCGCCACCGCCAGCCAGGTACAGCCGCCCAGCAGCACCGGCTTGTAGCCCTTGGTGAACAGGTCCCGGAGGCTGATCTTGCAGCCCACACCCACCAACGCTACGGTGATGAGGTATTTGTTGGCTGTTTTGAGCCCGTCGGCCAGGGTGGCGCCGAACAGAGGTACGCTGGAAAAGTCCACCAGGGTATTGAGGACGGCCAAGGCCAG
Organism: Clostridiales bacterium; assembly: GCA_019421525.1. Lineage (GTDB taxonomy): Bacteria > Bacillota > Clostridia > Oscillospirales > Oscillospiraceae > Enterenecus. The sequence continues at coordinate 14,531 of JAHZFC010000011.1, read as the reverse complement.
AAAGCCCAGGATAAACAGGGGGAACGCCTTGACCACCGTGCGCCAGACCGGGGCTTTCTCCCCCGTTCCCTGGCCGGCGGCATCCTTCCGCTCCTGCCGCATGTGCCATACCATGACCGCCAGGGCCACAAACACCAGCATGACCACCCGGGTGAGCTTGACCACAACGGCCAGTTCGCCGCCGGTCACCCCGTCCGCCATCACCGCGCCCTCCCCCAGCAGGGCGTCGTAGGTGGCGCCCGCCGCGGTGACGCTGGCCACGTCGTTGATGGCGATGCCCGCCAGGATGCTGAACTTCTGCGGGCCCAGGTCCAGCCCCAGCGCCACATAGGGCCACATAAGGGTGGCCAGGATGTCGAACAGGAAGATGGCCGTCATGGCATAGGCCGTCTCGTCCTCGTCGGCGTCTACCACCGCAGACAGGGTGGCGATGGCGGTCCCGCCGCAGATGGAAGTACCTCCCGCCACCAGCACCCGGGTCTTGGGGCTGACCTTCAGCAGATATTTCCCGATCAGGCAGGCGGTGAGAAAGGCAAAGCCGATGCTGATGATGATGTAGGGCAGAGCGGACCCTCCCGCCCCCACGATGGTGGCAAAACTCAGTGTTCCCCCGGCCAGGATGATGCCCAGCCGGAGAATGGTCTTGGAGGCAAAGGCAGCTCCCGCCTTGAACCGTGTGGTGATAGCCGTCCCGGCCAGATTAGACAACAGCATGCCTAAAAACATACCGATGACCGGTGCCCCCACCACATGCTGCACTCCGCCCAGCCAGGTGGCGCACAGCCCCAGAACGCAGCAGATCACAATTCCCAGAAACATTTGTGGCAAGACCTCCCTTTCTCCTGATGCTCTTGACTATTTCAGCATACTAAATTTTCAGCCGTTTGGGAAATATCGATCTTCAATGTGCTCATTGCATAAAACCAATGACTTTCTATCTTGCAGGGTTATGTCTTTTGATGGTATGATATTGACAAATGGAGGGAGCGTGACCGCAATGGAACTGACCCAGCTTCGCTATTTTCAGAAGGTGGCCCGGACAAAAAGCATCACGAAGGCCGCCCAGGAGCTGTATATCT
>JAHZFC010000011.1:0-13442 GCA_019421525.1 Clostridiales bacterium | reverse complement strand
AGCCCACCCTCAGCCAAAGCCTGAGCCGCCTGGAGAGCAGCCTGGGCTGCCCGCTGTTCACCCATCAGCCGGGAAAACGGATGCAGCTCAATGAGTCGGGGGAGCTGTTCCTGAAAACGGTGGACCGGATGTTTGAAGAGCTGGAGCACGGCATTGACCAGGTGCGGGAGCTGAATGAGTGCGCCCGATCCCAGGTGTCCATCGCCAGCTCCATCCACGATCTCTGCGAGGATCTGGTCCTGGGTTTTTTTGACTGTCACAGAGATGCTAAGATCTCCCAGCGGCTCGTCCCCATCAATTCTCTGACCGACCTGCTGCTGGCCGACGAGATCGATTTTGCCATCTCCCCCTGCCCCATCGAGGACCCCCGTATGGACAGCCGGCCGCTCTACATGGAGGAGCTGCTGGCTGTGGTGGGGCCGAAACACCGGCTGTTCGGGAAAAAATGGATCGGCAGGGAGGATATCCTGGGGGAGAAATTCATCTGCAACTATTCAGAGGCCGACCGGATCTATCTGGAGGATATGCTGTTTCAGGACGCTCCTGACGGCCTGGATATCATCCTGGAGAGCAATGAGGTGAGCACGATCCGGAAAATGGTGGAGTCCGGCTTGGGGATCACCTTCATGCCCGCCCGGGTGGTATACCAGCGGGTAAAAAACCAGGAGATGGCGATCGCGTCGGCCCTGCGGGTCTCCAATCATCAGGCAGATACTCCCACCTGTATCACAAAAAAGAAGAGCCGGATCCTGTCCGGCTCCGCATTGGAGTTCTTTCAGTTCGCCGTCTCTTTTTGTCAGGAGGAAGATGGCCGGATCCAGCGCTTTCTGGCGGAACATTTCGGCCATTTGTGATGAGCCGCGCTCCATCCCATCTACCTTTTTACCCTGCATATGATCAATTTTTGCTCACTCCTTCGCCCGACCGTCCCCGCCTTCCCGATTTCTCCCGCCGCTGCGTGTCAGTGATAAAGCTCTGCCCCACAGCACATCCTATCCTTCTCGCCCCAGAAGGATGTCAGCCCTGCGCATGCGCGCCAGATCGCACAGAAACTGGCTGGGCGCTTCTTTTTCCCCCCACCGCAGGGCACTGGCGTACTGGCGGCCGACCATGTGGACATGTCCCTCCGCTCCCCCCGCTCGGTAGTCGACCTGTCCACATGGACATCGGAAAAAGATCCCACTTCACCCTAAGGCCTATGGGGCACTAGCACCACCAGGACACCCCAAATCTTTCTGCTCCATTGCTCCATCCATACAGCATCTCGGGCCCTGCCCCCTTTCATGAAGGCGGCAAAAAACTGCAAGAGTACTTATACTATCAAATACAGCAATTTACGGAAATAAAAGAAGTTCATACAGCCCCATGGCAGAGCGGATCTGCCACCAAAACACCAGGATGACTATATGAACTATCATCGTCTTAGCATTGAAGCGCGAAAGTCGTATATTGGATCATATCGCCCGATGCGACCAGGCCACATAGAACCACAAAATAGAAGGACCTGATCGAACTGCAGCAAAGATATCTTTATCGCCAGGCTTCGTTCTGTCATAAATACACTGGCCTGACATAAACAGCCGTGCAAATCGTTGTGATTTGCACGGCTGTGCTGCGTTTTGCCCTCTCCGCCACAGTCGCATAGCGTCCCTGCCCTGCAGGATCGCCGTCTCACGCGACATAGTTGGGAAAGGACCTTTCCCCGCCGCAGGAGGACATGGTCTGCATCACGTTTCCGCCAGCACCCGTTTCAGCCTCTGTGCTGGCGGGAAGCCCCCCAGTTTCCCATGCTGGTGCTCCGGATCAACGGAACAGCCGTGCATTTCCTGGAAGGGGCGGTATGGATCCCCCCCGCTCCATCGCCATCCGCATTTCTCCCTCCACATCTTCAAACTGCCCGGGGAAGCAGCGCATACAGCGCAGGCATCCCCGTATCTCGTCCGCACGGCCCTGCGCGCGCTTATCGTTGAACAACGGATCAGCCAGCCGTTGACGTCCCATCACGACGAGGTCCGCTTTTCCGGATGCCATCCAACGCCAAGGGCGGCAGCACCGGACTGTGCTGCCGCCCTTGCGGTCAGGAAAGGAAATGGATATGTTCGCAAAGATCATCAGCCAATGATCATGGAGATGATCATGCCCACGATGGTAGCGGCCGAGGTGGCGCCGATCTGCACCACTACGATCTGCTTATACACGTCCTTGTGGCTCAGACCCAGGAAGCTCATAGAGACATTGAGCATACTGGAAAATGGCATGGAGTCAAAGGTGGTGGCCGCGGCCAGGGTCAAGCGGTGGACCAAGCCGGCGTTGGCCCCTGCGGCGATCGCCTTCGCGCCCACTGTGCCCACAGCACCGGAGACGCCGCCCATAGAGTCCGCGCTGAGCGCTGCGAACAAGGCAGTACCGATCACTACCATCACATAGGGACTGACGTTCAGGTTGCCGATGGCATCCATAGCAGCCGTGAAGAATGCAGTGTTGGAGATCAGGGTAGAGTAGCCCACGATAGCACACACCATCAGCAGGGGCACGGAACACTGGACACAGCCGTTGGTCAGAGTCTTGGCCAGGCGCTTGTGGAAGCCCCTTCGGATATTCAGCAGGAGACAGACCACAATGGCAGCGATCTGCGCAATGACAGTAGCAGGGGTGGATTCGATCCCAAACCCGAACTGGAGGATCGGGCAGGCGATCACCACGACCAGCAAGGGGATGATCGCCTCCACAAAGGAGGGCATCTGGTCTTCGGTGAGATCTGCCGCATCAGCCCGCATCCCCGCCTCAGCCGGGGAAGGCTTGTAGCCGATGCCCAATTTGCGGTACTTACGTACCATGACGAACTCCACATACAGCAGGACCAGTACCACCTGCACCACACACATCACCACACCGATGGCGGCGCCTGAGTACATATTGGTGCCGTATGCCTGAGAGGCGATCAGGTTTGGAATGGTGGGAGAGCCGGGCATCATGAACGAGAAGGCGGAGTTGATGCCCACCATGACCACGCAGGCCACATTCAAAGGCAGGTCTGCGGCCTTCATCAGGGAGAAGGCAAAGACTGCCGCCAGGAAGGGCCAGGACTGGATACCCACGAAACCGCAGATGGCCACAAAGATCGCCAGGCTGATGATGGCGAAGTTCGTGCCGAACTTGTTGATCAGCATTCGGCCCAACACCACATCGGAACCGGTGCCGATCATGCAGGCGCTGAACATTCCGCCGAACATAAAGGCAATAAACAAATTAGTGCAGTAACCGCCCGCCCCGCCGGAGAACAAGGTGAGCAGAGCATTGATGGGGCCGCCCTCGATTCCGAACGAAAGAATGATACTGCCGATGATGGCCGCCGGGATCAGGTTCACGCCTTTCATCACAAGGACCATCAGGACGATAAAGGATATGGTAAATAGGATCGCGGAGACTGCTACGCTCGTCATAACAAAACGCTTCCTCTCTTTTCCGTTTTTGTTTACAGGATAGTCAGCTGGATGAGCCCCAAGTATTCGCCGGGCTCCACCTCCTTTTTCACGCCGTCCACCGTCATGGTCAGCGTCTTTCCCTCAGCCCCCTTGACCTCTCCGCCCGTTTCGATGGTCAGCCGGGTGAGATAGCTGGTGCCGGTGACGTTCCACACACCGCCGGCCGCCACGGTGACGATGACGCCGTTGTTGACGGGCGGGGCGGGGGTCTGGGTGATATTGGACAGCTCCTCACGATTTTCCCTGGTGATCTGGGTCAGGCCCCCCTTGTAGGCCGCGGTGGCCGCGGAGATGATGCCATTTACTGTGGCATTTTCGATCCGGATATCCAGATTTTTTGCCCCCATGAGCGTGTCGCCGATGAAGCCGCGCAGCTTTTCCGCCCCGGGGGGAGGGGGCGGAGGCGGCGGACAGTCCGCCGGTTTGGGCAGGCGGCGGGTACACGCCCGGAAATTCGAGGTGCCTGTTGTCTCCATATTGGAGATCTTCACGAAAATATCCTCATCTGACACAGCGGCTGTCAGGTCCCGGTCATCCCGGACATCCACCTCTCCCACCGGGATGAGGAAGGGATCGTCACACATGCCCACGTCATCATTGTCCATAAGCTGGAGGATAGTCCCGTTCTTGGGGTCCATCACTGCCCCGTCCAGCTCGATGTGCAGGTTGGAGCCTTTGACCACCATGCAGGACGCGTCTGTGTGGAACTGCGAACCGCTGTTCACCTTGAGCCAGCCGCCGTTATGCCGGTGACAGAATACGCCGAAGCGTTTGGAATTGACCACCGCGCCATTCCTGAACTCCACGCAGCCGTTGCCCAGGCTCATCAGAGCCCCTGTGTAGGCCACATTAAAGGTGGAGTGGTCGATCACATTCAGGCACCCCGGCTCATCGATGGAGTCGTAGTCGAACATGATATCGTCCGCAATGCAGAAGCAGCCATAGCCGTTGTCCCCGGTGATCTCCACCAGGGAGTCGTTCACATACATACGGTTCAGACGCGCCCCGTCGATGGACAGCACCCCCCAGCGGTTGGAGGTACAGTGGCAGCGGTTCATGGTCAGCACCCCGTTGCCCGCCAGGTTCAGGGTGCGCACATTCCCCCGCAGCCCAATGGACCAGGGCGGCTCCATCATCCGCTCCATGGCCCGCCCCTTCTCCATCTCCTCGGGGGTTGGTTCGTCGGCATAGGCGTGGAGCTGGCAGTCGTTCAGGGTCACTTTGGCATTCTCGCCTACAAACAGCGTCCCCCGGCCGATCCCCTTGGTGTGGATCTCTGTGCGGTCGATGGTCAGTTCCGCATCCCCCGCGGCGGCGATGGCCGCGCCCATCCCAACAAAGTCGTCTGTTCCGTCTCCTTCCAGGTCGATCACGGTGTCAGAGATCTCGTATTGAGAATCGCCGGTGATGTAAAAGCCGTTGAAGTCCCACTCCCGGGACTCGATGCGGACGCCCTGCGCTTTTTTATCGCTGAACTGTCCGCCCTGGATCGCCGGAAAAACGGAGCTGTGCTCCACCACAAGGCCGTCGTCCACGATCACGGCGGCGTGAAAATTGCTGACCGTCTCCTCCCCGAACCGGAGGGAGGAGCGGGTGAAATCATCGGATACCGTCAGGTAGACGTCACCCTCATAGGTCCCCGGCCTGGGCGTATAGGTCACGCCGTCTACAATCAGCGTCACATATTTGCCCTCCGGAGCGGCGATGGATGCCCCCTCGGCGATGGTCAGGCGGGACAGCGCCTGACTTTCTTTGACTACCCACACGCCGCTGGAGATGGTTTTCTCCTTCATATTTGCTCTCACCTTTCTTTCCACGGAGTTTTGGTCCGATCCTTTACAAACTCTTACAGCCCCAGGTCTACCACGGCGTCATACCCGTCCCGGACGGCCATCATGACGTTTTTGGCCTGACGGGCGTCGCCCACCACATAAAAACTGGCACACAGGGGACGCAGGGCCTCCACCTCATCGCTGCGGGAGCGCATCCCCGCGGCCAGCACCACGCTGTCACAGGGGAAGGTCTCCTCCTCGCCGCTGTCCAGGTGCTTTACCGTCACGCTGTCCTTGGAAATGGACGTGCAGCTGGCGCTGGTCAGCACCCGGATATCCCTGCCCTCCACCTCGTGGTGCAGCCACAGGAAGGGGTACTTCAGGCAATCCGCGGCGATGTCATCCTGGAGCTCCACGATGGTGACACTGTGGCCCAGGTCGCTGAGGTAGACGCTCTCCTCACAGCCGATCATCCCGCCGCCGATGACCACCACGTTCTTGCCCAGGGGGGTATCCGGCATCAGATCCGCACCGAAAAACACATTCTCCCCATCTGCCCCTGGGATGGGCGGCACCACCGGCCTGCCGCCCACGGCGGCGATGAGCACATCGGGCCTGACCTCATCCACCACAGATGCGTCCACCTTGGTATCCAGCCGCACCTCGATGTCCGGATGGTCCAGCACCTTGCGGATCTGGCTGTCCCGATACCGCTTCATGGTCAGCTTGTTGGGAGCCCCGTTGTCCGCGAATTTCAGCGCGCCGCCCAGCTTGTCCCGCTCCTCACAGAGCACCACAGGATGCCCCTTGGCCGCCGCGGTGAGGGCCGCCTCCATCCCCGCCGGGCCGCCGCCGGCGATCAGCACCTTCCTGCGGCGGTTGACCGGCAGGGGGTGGAAAAACTCGTTTTCCCGTCCGATGATGGGGTTGACGGCACAGCGCAGCCCCCGGAAGGCGATCATGGAGCTCATGCAGTCGGAACAGCGCAGGCAGGGCGTGATCTCCGCCTCCCGTCCCTCCACGATCTTCTTCACCAGCATGGGGTCCGCCACCAGAGCCCGGCCGATGGCGATGCAGTCCGCGTCGCCGCTGGCAAGGGCGTCCTCCATCTGCTCGGGAAAGTTGTAAGCCCCCACAGAGCACACCGGGGTCTTGACGTGCTTTTTGATCTCCGCGGCCAGGTCTCGGTTCTCCATGTCGTGCTCAAAGGGGCCGGGGTGCATCTTCACGCAGGAGTATTCCACCTGCTGCGTGCCGGCGGAGACATGGATGAGGTCCGCCTTGCCGTCCAGGGCCTTGGCGATCTCGATGCCGTAGTCCAGGCCATAGCCCCCCTCGGTGCGCTCGCTTCCGGAGATGCGCACCTCGATGGGAAAGCGCGCTCCCACCGCCGCGCGGATCTCATCCATACACAGCAGGAGGAAATTAAGTCGTTTCTCCGGGGTGCCCCCCCAGTGGTCCTGGCGGAAATTGGTCAGCGGGCTCAAAAATTGATGGATGAGCCAGCCATGTCCGGCGTGGACGGTGACCATGTCATAGCCATATCGTTTGGCGTTGGCGGCGGCCTGGCCAAACATCCTGGCTGTATGGACGATCTCTTCCTCGGTCATGGCCCGTACCTCGTCCCCCCACTCGTCCACATAAGCGGAGGGGCCGGCGGGCGTCTTGCCCAGGAACTCGGGCGCGCACAGGGCGCCGCCGTGGTCCAGCTCCACCGACGCGGCGGCTCCCTGGCTGTGGATGGCATCCGCCAGCTGGCAGAATACCGTGGCGTTCTGCGGCTTGTCGATACCGATCTGCTGGGGGTGAGAGCGGCCGTTGTCCAGGTCCACGATGACCTCACCGACGCACACCACCGCCGCGCCGCTGGCGGCCCGCAGCTTATAGTATTCGATATTCTCCCGGGTGAACTTCTCTCCAGGCCCCAGTTCGGCCAGGGAGGTGGGGGCCGCGAAAATACGGTTTTTCAGCGTCAGTCCCGCCAGAGTGATCGGGCTGAGCAGCTTGGGATACTTGGTATTCATGGCATATCTCCTTCTCTTTCAGCTTACCGGCCTGGCTGGTGCTCCGGGATGCGCGGGTCATTGTAGCGGTGATCCTGATCCAGGGTCTCATAGGGCTCGGGCCACATGACGTCCCGCTGGGGCGGCTGGAGCAGGCTGTACGGCTTGTGCCACGGGCCGGGATAGGTGACCGCGGGCATCCCGGCAGTCACCGGCGGGGGAGGCGGCGCGGCGGGATCGGTGCGGCGGGCATACTCCTCCGCCGCCCAGTCCCGATAGTCCAGGTCGGACATGATGTCGGGACAGACCTGCTCGTTGAGATACTTCAGCTGCCCGTCCGCCTCGTCCACCACGAAATCGGAGCCGTACCGCTCCCACATGATGTGGCACCATTTCGCCTGGTCAGGGTCCAGGGTGGAGTGGATGGCCCCAGGGGTGACAAAGGAGCCCCGGACGCTCTTCCCGTCGTCAGCCACCTCGATGACATCACAGGTCAGTGTGTGGACGGAGCACTCCATCAGGGGCCGAAAGTCTTTCCCGGCGATCTCCGGGTAGATGTCCACCATGGCCATCCACCGCTCCATCCCCATGCGCTCATAGTCCGTGATGTTGCCGTGCCATACCTGGTCAAAGCCGACCATGCAGCCGAAGAAGTGCCCCCAGCCGCAGTCATCGGTATGGACCCACAGCTTGTCGTATTCCGTGGCCCCGTCACAGCGGGCGTGAAGATATTGATGGCGTGCCTTGACGTTTTCCGCCTCCTGGCTCAATCCGGCGTTGTGGACGCGTTGGGCCAGGGTCAGATGGGTCTTCATTTCCAGTTCCTCCCTTCTCCGGCTCTCATGCCAATGACGGCCGGGGGCCGGTAGCCCTCGGGCCCATAGCTGATGTCGTCGCTCCAGGTCTTATAGTTTTTGGGCGGCATGGGCGGATAGTCGTCCCACCAGTTGAAGGTCACGTCATGGGTGAGCATCTCCACAGTGGGCGTGCCGAATTCCCTGCGCACCGGGTTTACGGAGCCAGCCGACCAGTCCTCATAGACCGGGTATTCCCCGTAGTCGTGTCCCGCCCGGCAGTCCACATCGGTGGACACCACGATGTGCCACAGCCTCCAGCCGCCCGCCTCCCGGACAAAGTCTGCCGCCACCTTGCCCAGCATCCAGCGGACATCCGCAGTGCCGTCGGGCTGGGCCATTGCCTCATTGCCGATAGAGTACCACAGGCCCTTGGCAGTCCGGCCGTCCTGGGCCACTTCTACCAATCCAGTGGTCAGAGGATGTGCGTACATGTTGCCCAAGTTGACTTCCTGCGCGCCGTTTGCGGAACGCTGCGCCTCCAGCCGCTGCTCATGCGCCTGGACATAATAGCCCCGGATGGCCTCCATGCCCACATAGTACCCCCAGTTGGATCCGTAGGAGGCGGTCTTTCGTAGCTCGGGGCCGGTCACCCACAGGGTGTCCAGCTCCTCCTGGCGGCGGTCCCAGGTCTGGAGGAATACCCGCTTATGCATCAGCTGTTTGATCTGCTCCACGTCCCAGATGCGGCCCATCTGCTGCTCCAAGGTGAGTTTTTTCTCTTCCATCTGTATGCCTCCTCTCAGATGCCGTAGCTGAAGGTGTCTGTGAACGTATGGTAGGGCTCCGGGATCTTGGGCGACCCGGTCAGCGGGCGCTGGGCGCTGTACTTGACCCGGTTGACCTGGGACACAGAGTAGCCCGGCATGGAAAAGCCATCCAGGGCCGCGAATTCCGGCAGTTCCGGCAGCTTTTCCTCCGGTCTGCCCCAGTCGGTGCCGCAGCGGGCGTCCACGTCATTGGTGATCTGAAGGTGCCAGATCTTCCAGCTGTTCCCCTCCCGGACAAAGTCCGCGGCATAGTAGCCCCAGGTCCAGCTGGAGGTAGGACCGCAGCTGAGCACCTGGGCCTGGCTGCCCCAGCAGTACCACAGCCCCTTGGCGGTCTGCCCGTCCCCGGCGACCTCGATCACCGGGCAGGCCACGGGAAAGTCCCGGAAGGTGCCGATACCAAAATTCTCCTCCGCCGTCCGCTGGCCGGTCTCCTCTGGGAACTTTTTTGCAGCAGTTCCGCCACCAGCACGTTCCGGTCATGGATGGCGGCATAATAGCCCTTCACCGCTTCAGGTCCGACATACCAGCCGTCGTTGTCGCCGTAGCAGACGTCATCTCTGGTGCTCCACAGGGCGTCAAAAATGTCAGCGTCCATATTCATGATGATGTGGTTGACATACATACCCATAAGGTTCTTGACGTCCCGCTGGTCCTCCCAGCGGCCCACCTGCTCTTCCAGGGAGCATACGCTCAAATTCATACCATCACTCTTTTCTGACTCAGGATCTCCAAACAGCTTTGTTTATGTTTGATAGATCAAGTATAGAAAAAAGTGGGGCAGCTGTCGTTGTCCCCGGCAGACAGCACAGAAGGAAATTTTGTCTGCACCAGCTAATTGGCCTGTTTTAACAAACAGATTGCATCCTGTGCCTTTCCCCTGTATAATCATAGCAAAAGGCGGGGCTGCCGCTCCCGTCTCCCAACCTTCCGGGAATGGAGGTCAAACATATGTATCTTTCCTTTGATGTGCTGGCGCGGGAGCTGAGCCGGAACCTGTCTATCCAGACCTACAACGTGACCCAGCGGCAGGTCATTTCCGACATCCAGGTCCTCCCTATCCCCTTTCGGCCCGGACAGCAGATACTCAATGGGGAGACCGCTTACCTTTGCAACTACTGGCAGCTCAAGCAGTTCGATCCCCATCTGGACCTTCCTCCCATCATCTGTGTGGTGGAGCTCTATGTGGACGCCGACCCGGTATTTTTCCAAGATCGCGCTGCTATCGCCGTATATGGCAGCACTCTGACCGATACGCTGCTGGCCCTGCTCCGCTCCACCTACGACCTGGGATGCAAATCATCCCTGGCCACAGAGGTCTCGCGCTCCCTTCTGAAATGCCGTTCCATCCCGGAGCTGATGGAGGAAGGGTTCCGGGCCCTGAAAAGCCCTATCCTGGTGACAGACCAGGAGCAGAAGATCCTGTACTGCACCAGCCCGGAAAAGGTGTCCAGTCCCACTTACCGTGAATTTTTTATCTTCGAGTACCTGCCTGTGGGCCACCCCACCACAGAGCTGGACGCCCTGTGGCATCCTGCCGTCTCTCTGGTCAGCGCCGCCGGAGACGGGCAGATGCCCCCATCCTGTACAAAGCCCTCATGATGGGCGGCGCTGTCATCGGCTACCTCCACATCCTCCAGCTGGGACGCTCCTTTGACGAGCAGGACATCAGCATCGCAGAGCTGCTGGGCAACCTGCTCACCGTGGCGCTCTGGCTCCAGCAGGGCAGCCGTCCCAAGGGCCGGGTGGATCAGACAGAGCGGTTCCTGCGGGACATCCTGGACAACCTCCTTGGCGATCCGGAGGCGGTACTGCGGCGGCAAAAGGAACTGAGGATCACCTTCCCGCCCCATCTCTACGCCCTGGTCTTTACGCTGCGGGATACTCTGTCCCCCTACCGGGTGTCTTTTTCCGACCTTGCCGATACAGTCCAGGTCACCCTTCCCGGCTGCCACAGTTTTCTGTACCAAAACATCGTCTTTGCCCTGGTGTCCTCAGCCCGTCCTATCCGGGACTTCGGAAAATTTCTCTCTCCGCTGCTGCCCGCCTTGCGGCAGTACGACCTGGTGGTGGGCATCAGCAATGTCCACGCCTCGGTGGCTCAGCTTCGGGATGCCGGATATCAGGCCTCCAAGGCCATCGAACTGGGTTCCCGGGTCCGCCCGGATGCGCTGCTCTACCCCTACCGGGAATACTCCATCTACTATATCTCAGAGCTGTGCCTGAAAAGCGACGCCCTGCCCGCCCTGTGCCTACCGGAGCTGCTCCAGCTCATAGAGCACTGCAAAAACAACGGCCCGGAACTGCTGGATACCCTGCGGGCATATCTGAAGTGTGACAGGAGCAAGTCTGCCGCAGCCGACAGCTTGTCCATCCATGTCAATACAGTCAAGTACCGGATCGCTCAGATCCAGGAGCTGACCGGACTGGACCTCAGGGATGATGAGACCGCCCTGCAGCTGATGTTGTCCTTCAAGCTGATGGAGTACCAGGAAAAATTCAAGCCGACTGACCCGCTGGAACTGTGACAACGCCGCAGCGGCCCCGACTGGCATCGGGGCCGCTGCGGCGTTGTGGTCGGTCAGTGTCCTCGGGTATCCAGCTTCCTTTTCACACTCAGGAGGAACAAAACAGCTGCCATGATAAGGGCCAGGACGGCGGCCAGCAGGAAGCGGGCCGCCACCGAAGGGCCCATCAAGAGGCCGGACAAGTTGGTCAAGATCATGGGCGAGACAAAGGAGCCCAGGTTTGGCCCCACCGAAATGATGAGGGAGGAGGCCACGACGGAACTGGATGGATCCACCCGCCCTGCAATAGTGACAAGGAAAAAAGGGAAGATCAGGCTAAGACTGCCGCCACCCACAAACGCAGCGGCGAACAGCGCAGCGCTGCCATCCAGGCAATATATGGTCAGATAGCTGACCGCCAGAAGAACAAAAGCCAGACAAGCTGTCCGCTCCTTGCACAGATCCAAAAGTCTGGTGAACACAAAACCAAACAGACAGCCGCCCAGCATAAATACAGCGGTAGCCGTACCTGACATCGCCGCATCCGCCACACCTCGTTCCACCAAAAGCAACGAGATATTGGTGGAGAATGCAAAATAGAACACAGCGAACAGGAAGGTCTGGAGCGCAGGCAGAGGAAAAACACCGGCACCGCGGCCAAAAACACCAGATAGGCGCGGCTCCATGCGGACCCAGCAAGCCCTCCGGCAAAAAAACTCAGAGCCATGCCGCCCAGGTTGACAAAGGCAGTCTGGATGCCGGCTACGGCGCTTCGCTCTCCGTCGTCCAGGTAGTCGATCATCATGCTGGACACCGCCGGGACAAACAGCCCGGTCCCTGCCCCCAAAAATGCCGACCACAGGAATACCGACCACAAACCCACCGTGAAAAAAGTCCCACACACACCCGCCAGCGCAAACAGCAGCATCCCTCTGGCACACATCATTCGGCGGCCAATGTGTCTGGAGATCGCACCGGAGAACAGCGCGACGGCCACCAGCACCAGATTCAAAAAGGTCGTAGCCGTCTGAGCTGCCAGCGCAGAAGTCCCCGGAAACGCATCTACCACGGCCGAGACCACTGGGGCCAAAGCGACCATCCCCATCTGGAACATGGAGACACAAAGCATCGTAACGATCAGCATCTTCTTTTGTCCCACGGCAGAAAGCCCTCCTAGATCTCAAACCGGCAGTGCATCGCAAGCCCGCCATCATAAATTCTATTTTAGAGGTCAGCCGGGGAAAAATCATCGGCCTCAACAGACAAGTTACAATGTGGATCTTGTCCGGGCCGGACATGGACCGGACATCATGATACAAAGTTCTGTTCTCCAAAAACAAATGGCAGAAGAAAACAGCCCGCTGCCACCTTCAAAATCACACCGCTTAATTCAAAGATGGTACCGGCAAAGCCCTGATGAGCGGGATAAATGAAACGTATTCGCCTACCTTTGGCATCACCTTTCATGGTATGTGTTGTGGCAAAACGTATAGACAAGGCTGTCCCCACGACCACATCTTTCTCATTCCCCGGCCACTGGTACATTATCCTCAGCTCCAACCTATCATATAGAGGGATGGACCTCATCCGCTGACCCAAGCTACAATATATGAAATGATCCGTCTATCGTCAGAAAAGCCATGGAGCCATTTTTGATGGCTCCATGGCTTTTCACCGGATCTAAGGCACTATGATCAAATATGTCAGATTTTTCCCACGCCCCCGGATCGTTTTGGTCAATATGGACGGACGCCGGTTCCAAAATGAAGCCGCACCGCCGGCGCCCGGCAGCCCCACCGGCCCCCTGGAAAACCAACCGCAGCACAAGGCCTACACCATTTTCGACAGTTTAACCGCTGAAAAATGGGAGAGGAACTTCTGGCGCGCAGTCAGGGCGACCCCGGCCTGTATCGGGGCATGGTGTCCTGGCGGGAGCTGAGATGGCCGCATACCAAAAGGAGTCATTGGACGGCCACCCTCAATAAAATTTTGTGCCTGTCCTTTGAATTCCCTTTTTCCGCATCTTGTGGTATATTTTCAATGCAGCAACC